>JAIRWE010000035.1 GCA_031253365.1 Oscillospiraceae bacterium
GGCTTATAAACTCGGGTTCCACGCCGAATACACCAACAGCATCGACAATATGAGGGCGCTCGCCGAAATGTCCGATGCTTACAAAGCACCCGTTTACACGCATATGTCCGAAACCGCGGCGGAGGTGGACGGTTGTTATGAGCGTCACGGCAAGTCGCCGACGGCTTTGTTTGACGAACTGGGTCTGTTTTCTCACGGCGGAGGGGCGTTTCACTGCGTTCATGTTGACGATAAGGATATGGGGATAATGGCGCGGCGCGGGGTCTGGGCGGTGAGCAACCCTTGTTCCAATTTGAAGCTGGCTTCGGGAATAGCGCCGCTTACGGAGTTGTCGCGGGCGGGTGTGAATATTGCCCTCGGAACGGACGGTCCGGCTTCAAACAACGCGTTGTCCATGTTCCGCGAGATGTATTCCGCCGTGACGTTGCAAAAGCATTTGACGGGCGACGCGGCGGCTTGCCCCGCTGAAACCGCGCTCGGCTGGGCGGTTACGAACGGCGCCGAGGCGATGGGTCTGGAAGATTGCGATTGCCTGAAAGCGGGGAAGAAAGCCGATATTGTTATGCTTGACTTGGAGCGTCCTTCAATGCGCCCGCTTAACAATATAATCAAAAACATCGTCTATTCCGGCGATACGAGTATTGTGAAGATGACCATGGTCGGCGGGAAGGTTCTTTACGAGGACGGCGCGTTTTTCATAGGGGAGGAACCCGGAAGGATTTACGAAAAATCCGAAAAGCTGATAAAAGAGATGATATGATATTACCCGACCACGTAAAAAAAACAATCGCCCTCATTGAAGCGAACGGGTACGAAGCATACGTTGTCGGAGGGTGCGTCCGAGATTCTCTGCTCGGATTGACGCCGGAGGATTACGATATAGCCACGTCGGCGGTTCCCGACGAGGTGAAGGCGGCGTTGGGGAGCCTGCCTGTGTATGATACGGGTTTAAAGCACGGGACGGTTACGGCGGTGTCGGACGGCGTTCCGATTGATATAACCACGTTTCGGGTTGACGGCGATTATACCGACAACCGCCGCCCCGAAAGCGTTCGGTTCACGCGGGAATTGCGCGACGATTTAAGCCGCCGCGATTTCACGGTGAACGCGATGGCTTATTCCGAGCGGACGGGAATAATAGACCTGTTCGGCGGGAAGGCGGACTTGGAGAATAAAATTATCCGCGCCGTCGGGGACGCGAGGGCGCGCTTCGGCGAAGACGGGTTAAGGATTTTGCGGGCGTTGAGGTTCGCGGCGGTATACGGATTTTCCCTTGATGAGGAAACGGCGGCGGCGGCGCGGGATTTGCGCGGGTTGACGCGAAAACTTTCGGGGGAGAGAATAGCGCGGGAATTAAACAAACTAATCCTCGGAAAAGTGAGCGAAATCATGACGCGGTTCGTCGGCGTTTTTGCGGAGTTTATTCCGGAAATCGCGGCGTGCGAGGGCTTTTCGCAACATTCGGTATACCATGACAGGGATGTTCTGACTCACACGCTTAACGCCGTGGATTGCGCCCCCGCCGACAAAATCACGCGGTTGACCTTGCTGTTCCACGATATGGGGAAGCCGTCGGCGTTTAAACTCAAAAACGGCAGGGGAAGTTTTAAGGAACACGCCGAAATAAGCGCTGAAATCGCCCGCGCCGCGCTTTCGCGGCTGAAATACGACAACCATACCGCCGGCAAAGTCACGCTGCTTGTCAGGGAACACGATTTGCCGATACACAGCGATAAAAAATCGGTTAAACGGTTGCTCAACCTGTTCGGCGAAGAAACGTTCTTCCGGTTAATCGACGTTCGTATCGCCGACGACACGGCGAAAGCCGAAAAATACCGCTCGCGCGTCGCGGAATTCGGCGCGGCGGCCGAAACCGCGCGGGAGGTTATTCGCGGGGGCGAGTGTTTTTCTTTGAAGCAGCTCGCCGTTGACGGCAACGATATAAACGCGCTGGGCTATTCGGGGCGGGAAACGGGCAGGGTGCTGAACCGCCTTTTGCAGGCGGTCATAAGCGGGAAATGCGAAAACGACAAAAACGCGTTGACGGAATATTTAACAAACGAAAGGTAAACAGTGCTATGTCGTCAATGGATATCGGAATTGATTTGGGTACCGCCAACATCATTATAACCATGGGCGGAAAGGGAATTATCGTGAACGAGCCTTCCGTCGTCGCCTACAACAAAAAAAAGGGCGAGGTTATATCCGTCGGGCGCGAAGCGTATAAAATGATAGGCAGAACGCCGGAGTATATAGTCGCAATCAGCCCGCTCAAAGACGGGGTTATTTCCGACCACGATATGACCATGCTTATGCTCAAGGAATTCATCCGCAAAGCGAGCAGGAACCTTTTGATAAAACCGCGCATAATAATATGCGTCCCCAGTTCCGTAACCGATGTGGAAAACCGCGCCGTCGTGGAAACGGCTTTGTCCGCGGGCGCGAGAAAGGTTTATCTGATAAAGGAGCCGATTGCCGCGCTTTTGGGGGCGGGGGTGGATATTACCAAACCCACCGGCACAATGGTGGTTGACATAGGCGGCGGCACCGCCGACGTCGCCGTGATTTCGTTCAACGGCATTGTAAGGGCGACTTCGCTGAAAATGGCGGGGAATAAGTTCGACCAAGCGATTATCAAGTACATTTCGCAAAAGCACAGAATCCTCATCGGCGAGAAAACCGCCGAAACCGCGAAAAAAACCATCGGGAACGTTTTTGAACCCGACCCCGATGTTTCAATGATTATAAAGGGCAGAAACGTGATAAAGGGCTTGCCGCAGAGCCTTGAAATCACGGAAGTCAATATGTGCGAGGCGCTTGTCGACTCGGCGATGGAGATTGTCAACAAGGTGAAAGCCGTGCTGGAAGTCACGCCGCCGGAACTTGCCGGCGATATTTTGGCGAGCGGGATTGTCCTTACGGGCGGAGGCGCTTTGCTGAAAGGGCTGGACAAGCTCATCGCGCACCAGGTGGGCGCGCCTTGCCGCTTGGCGGACAACCCCATGGAGTGTGTGGCGCGCGGGGTGGCGATGGCGTTCAAATTCGCGGACGAGCTGCTGGACGGGTTTGAGAAGGTTTCGACGTATAAGTACAGATAATAGACCTCCTCGGAAACTGTATAGCGGCGGTTTTGCGGCTGATTTTTCGCCATACCGCGTCAATTTTTCCTTAAATATCACTGATATTCGCGTAAAAATTTCCTTGTTTGACGAAAAATCCGCCCGCAACCCCACTCGCTCACAGTTTCCGAGGAGGTCTAATCATTTGGGGCGGTTGTCAATCACCCTTTTCGCCTTTCCCGCCGACCGCGCAATCGACTTCGGCTCAACCAGCGATACCTTAACGTCTATTCCCAGAACCACGCGCAAATTATGCCGTATCTTATCGCGAAGCCCTTCCAGTTGCGCGTAGCTGTCCAAAACCGAGCTGTCAATCAGTTCCACCCTCACTTCCAGCGTGTCGTGATTGCCTTCGCGCGAGGCGACGATTTCATAATGGGGCGCGACCTCGCCGATTACCATAATAACGCTGTCTATCTGCGACGGGAACACGTTTACACCGCGAATCTTAAGCATATCGTCGGTGCGTCCCGTCGTTTTTGCCATACGGGCGTGGGTTCTGCCGCACTCGCATTTTTCGTAGGTCAGAACGGTTATGTCGCGCGTTCGGTAACGCAGAACGGGCAACCCTTCTTTGGTCAGCGTGGTAAGGACCAATTCGCCCTTTTCCCCTTCCGGAAGCGTTTCGCCCGTTACGGGGTCGATGATTTCGGGCAGGAAGTGGTCTTCGTTAAGATGCAAGCCCCGGCGGTATTCGCACTCGCCGGAAACGCCCGGTCCCATCACCTCGCTCATTCCGTAATTGTCGGTGGCGAACAGATTGAGCGATTTTTCAATCTGACCGCGCATTTCCGCGGTACACCCTTCCGAGCCGAACAGCCCCAACCGCAGCCTCAAATCATTTCCCACGCCCATTTCCTTGGCTGTTTCACCGATGTGCAAAGCATACGACGGCGTGGAAACCAATACCGTGGTTCCGAAGTCTTTCATAAGCGTGACCTGCTTTTCGGTGTTCCCGGAAGAAATGGGTATAATCGACGCCCCGATTTTTTCCAGGGCGTAATGCAGACCCAACGCCCCCGTAAACAGTCCGTACCCGAAAGCCACCTGCGCTATGTCGTCCCCGTTCGCGCCGACGGCGACAATCAGGCGCGCCACGCAGTCGCTCCATGTGTCAAGGTCTTTTCGGGTGTAGCCCACGACGGTGGGTTTCCCCGTCGTCCCCGACGAGGCGTGAAGCCGCAGAATTTCCCTCATCGGCGCAGTGAACATACCGAACGGATAATTATCTCGAAAATCCTCCTTAACCGTGAATGGAATATGTTTTAAGTCCGCCAGCGAGGTTATCTTGTCGGGGGGGAACCCGGCTTCGTCAAGTTTATTTTTGTACAGCGGCGATTTTTCGTAGCAAAGCGCCGCCGTTTTTTTCAAGCGTTCAAGTTGTAAGGCTTCAAGTTCGCTTCTCGGCAGGGTTTCGGCGTTTTTGTCGAAAAACACGGTTAAATCACTCCTTATTTTTTTCCTGACCGCCCGAAAAACACAAGAACATATCGTCAGTGGCTTTTTTATCTATTTTCGGTGTGACAAGGCTTACAAGCGGAACGACGATTAACCCCAAAACCATAATCGACGCGCCGAGGTTGACGGGCGACGCGAGGTTGAACCCGCCTATCGTCCATTGCGGTTTGAAAATAAAATGCAGGACCGTAGCCGAGGCGGCGAAGAAAAAACTCGTATAAACGGCAGCCCTCGTCACGCCCTTCCAGAAAAGCCCGTACAGGAACGGCGCGAGGAAAGCCCCCGCCAATCCGCCCCACGAATACCCCATAAAATCGGAAATGAGCGCGTTTTCCTGCAACGCCATAACCGCCGAAGCGAGCAGGAATATCCCTATGAACACCCTCATGACGATAAGCGTGGTTTTCTCGTTCATCGGCTTTTTGACGAACGGTTTGATTAAGTCAAGCGTGAGCGTCGAGCTTGATGTGAGAACCAACCCCGCGAGGGACGACATAGACGCGCTTAACACCAACACAATCATAACGCCGAGGAGTATTTCGGGCAGTTGTTCCATCATGGCGGGGACAATGCCGTCAAAACCCGTGACCGGCGCGCCCGTTTCGGTCTTATCCACGAAAATTCTGCCGAATGAACCGAGGAAATAACACCCGCCGGCTATGATTATCGCGAAAATCGTCGAAATAATCATGCCCGGCTTTATCGAGCGTTCGTCCTTAATTGTGTAGAATTTATGCACCATTTGGGGCAAACCCCATGTTCCCAGCGATGTAAGTATCATCACGCCGACTAAGTTTACGGGGTCGGGACCGAACAGCGAGGTGTACGATTCCCCTTTTTCCGAAAGCAGGTTGACCGAGCCGGACAAACCGCCGTTAAGGTTCAAAATCGCGGCGATAATCGCGACGATGCTGACCAGCATTATTATACCTTGAAAAAAATCGTTGTACGCCGTCGCCTTATACCCCCCGAGAATGACGTAGACCGCGGTTACCGTCGCCATCCCCGCCACGAAGAAGGCGTAGCTTTCTTTCCCTGTTCCGAACGCCATCGTGAACAGGCGCGACAGCCCGTTATAGATGGAAGCGGTGTAGGGAATTAAAAACAGGAATACCAGCGCGGCCGAGATGATTTTTATACCTTTGCTGACATAGCGTTTTTCAAAAAATTCGGGCATTGTCGCGCTTTTGAAGCTGTGGGTCATCACCCGCGTCCGTCTGCCTAAAAACACCCACGCCAAAAGCGAGCCGAGAAAGGCGTTAGCCATACCGACCCAGACGGCGGAAAGACCGTAATTCCAGCCGAACCGCCCCGCGAACCCGACGAAAACCACAGCAGAAAAGTACGAGTTCCCGTAGGCGAACGCCGTAATCCACGGACCGAGCGTCAGCCCGCCGAGAACGAAGTTGGTAACCGAACGGGATTTACGGGTGAAATACACCCCTATTCCTATTACGAAAACAATGTAAACAGCCGTAATGGCTATTATGACCATACGTTCACCCCTCAGCGCGTTTCAAACACGGCAAAATGCCTTTGTCATTATACAATAAAATAATATCCTTGTCAAGTTGACTTTCAAAGTTTATTGTTGTATAATATCAAGCGTAATATCAAGGATTCAGTTAAGGAGAAACGATAAAAATGGGGACTATCATTACGGTTGCCAACCAAAAAGGCGGCGTGGCGAAAACCACAACCGCCATAAATTTGTCGGCGGCGCTCGGACAGCTGGGGAAAAAAGTGTTGGTGGTGGATTTAGACCCGCAGGGAAATACGACTACGGGTTACGGGATAAGAGCGGCGGAGAAAAAGCTGCTCAAACTGACGACTTACAATGTCGTAATGGGGGAAACGCGCCCCGCCGACGCGGTCAGGGAAACGCGCTTCAAGAACGTGCGGCTCATGCCGTCCACGCAGGAATTGGCCGAAGCGGAAATACGCCTTTTGAAATTTGAGCATAAGACCTTACAGCTCAGGAAAGCGCTTTTGCAGGTAAAAGACGATTACGACGTCGTAATTGTCGATACGTTGCCGTCCTTGGGGGTTCTTGCCCTGAACGGAATAGCGGCCTGCGACAGCATAATTATTCCCATGCAGTGCGAACCTTACAGCTTGGAGGGCGTGGCGGAACTGTTCGCCACGGTTAAGCGGATAAAGAAAAGCGTGAACAAAAGCCTGCAAATAATGGGCATCGTATTCACAATGACGGACAAAAGGCTTATGGTGAACCGCGAGGTTATGAAAACAATCCGGCGCGAGTTCCCCGAAGACGCGATTTTCAGAACCGAAATACCGCGCAACGTGAAAATCGCCGAAGCGCCCAGCCACGGCGAGCCGATTATTTATTACGAACCGTCCTCAAAAGGTTCGCAGGCGTATATCTCTTTCGCGAAAGAGGTTATGGACAGACTTTGAAAACCCGCGTTATTTTTGCGCGGCTTTGCGCTTTATTTCCCCCGGGATGTCGTTCGCCCAGGGGTGGTTGGCGACGACGGTTTCCTCCGACAGGATGTTAAGCGATTTGACGCAGTTGTCTATAATTTGCTCTTCGTTGAGCATCATGTCGCGGTTAAAAATAAATTCGGCGTTTTCGGAAACCGTGCCGCCGCCGTGTTCAATCGAACGGTTGACAAACCACATCAATTCCGTCAAAGACGCCTGGAATTCCGTTTCGGTTTCGTTGGCGTCTAAATCAATGTCCGAATACATCGACTGAATATTCATTTGATTGGGGTTGCCGCCGCTCCCGAAAATGCGGCTGTCCTTGGCGTCGAACCCCATCGCGTTTTCGATGACGGCTTTTTTGAAAATCCCGATAATTTCGCGATAGTTTTCGGCGTTTACCTCGACTCGAAGCGTTTTCAGGTCGCCCGCCGCGCCGTCCACGCTGCGAACCTTTACCGCGCCGTAAGCGGCTAAATTCCGTCTGAATTCTCCCAAATTTTCACCGTCATAATTGACCAGAACGAGCAGGGTGTTTCGCGGGTCTTCCTCCATGGCGTTCCAAAAGTTCGATAAAATGAGGTTCAGCCCGTCTTGCAGCGATTTTACCGAGCTGATTAGCGGCGTTTCATCCCCGTCTCGCTTAAACGCGACCAAGGGGATTTTTTCCCAATTATACCCGCCGGAAAGCCCGTTCCCTTCGGCGGTAATATACGCCCTGCCGTAGGGCGGAACACCGACCGGCTTATCGTTTTCGATTTCAAAATAATGCACCCCCGCCCCGTCGAAAACCTCCGCTTTCTCAATGACAGTCTCGCCGCCGCCCGAATAATCGATAACCTCGTAGATTCTTATGGCGTAGTCCAAACAGGTATGTTCAAAATCACGCCATCCGGGGATAACCTCGTAACCTTTCAGCCTTTTGAATTTAAGCGCGCCTTTTTCATAATAGGGGCAAATCCAAGCTATACCGTGATTGTAAGCGTCCTTCGCGATGTTTTTCATCATCCGCATGAATCCTCTGTCGAATATTTTCATCAGCTTGGCGTGGTAATCCGCGTCGTCGGCGCGAAGCGCCGGAGGCCGCCCCAAAAGATAATTGGTTTTTTGATTGACCATCTTGCGGTATTGATTGTCAACGGCTTTGTTGTCGGGTAAATTATACGCCGGTTCAAGTTCGCCCGTTTCCCCGATAACCGCCCTTTTTCGGTAAAGAATGTCCTGCCGCCCGGCGAAATAGTCCTCGCCCAAAAGCATAAGTCTTCTTCTTTCGGAGGCTTTAAACCGTAAAATCTCCCTTTGAATGAATTCCCTGTCAACCCTTTTTCTGAAATCAAATTGCATAACGCGTCTCCTTTCTCGGCAACTTTGTAATAACCGGCGCCCTCGGCAACTCCATGATACCGCCGTTTTTCCGCGAACGGTGCCAATTTTCGTTGCCCGCGCAACGCGGCGCGAATAAACGGCAAGGTCGCCGCAAACGGAAACCCTGAAAGCCCGATATGTAAACCGCTCAAAGAAAAATTTCATAAAACTGTTGAAAAACCCCCTGAAAGGTGATAGAATGGGTGTATAAATTGTACAAGGAACGCGGAATATGAAAAAGAACGCACGTTTTTTAACTGTTTTGGCGGCTGTTTTTTCTTTTACCTCCTGCTTTTTCTTCCCCGATGAAGAGCCGATTTTGGAACCCCCCACCATAATGCAGGATGAGGTCACTTATGTGACATATACGGCGCGGCGCGGCGAAATTGTCAATCGTGTCGTGACGACGGGTTATGTTTCCTCCCGCACGCAGGCGGACTGCTTTTTCACCGACTATACGGGGCGGTTAAAGACTATCTATCCGCGCCCCGGTGATTTCGTCAGCGAGGGGGAGCTTATCGCGGAATTTGACGTAGGCGAGCTTGAGTTTGATTTGGAAGCCGCCCGTTTGAACGCGGAAACAGCGGCTTTGGTTTACGCGGCGACGGGGGCGCAGGCGGATAAGCTCGCGCTTGAGTTGGCGCAAAATACGTATGAACAATACCGCGCCCGCATGGACGGGGCGAAAATTTACGCTCCCATGTCGGGGCAGGTTTCTTTCGTGGAAAGGCTGAGCCCCGGGGAGGAGGTCAATCCTTACCGCGTTTTGGCGTGTATAATAATCCCCGATGATTTGCACGTCACCGCGACGGCGACCGACACGAGCGCCTACAATAAGGGCGACGCGGTAACGATAAAAATCGGCGGCGACGAGTATGAGGGTGTGATTACCCGAACCCCGTGGGACGCACGCGGCGAAGGCGCGGAGGACGTAAACGCCCTGTGGGCGGATTTTGTCAACGGTGCTCCGACGTTTTCGGATTTGGGCAGATTGGCCGATATTATTCTGGTAAGGAATAAAAACGAGGACGCCGTGATTATTCCGAAAAATCTCGTGAAAAACTTGGACGGCAGAACCTACGTGCAGATTTTCGAGGACGGCGAGAAAAAGGACGTTGACGTGGTGACGGGCATTTCCAACGCCACGGAGATAGAAATTGTCAGCGGTCTGAAAGCGGGTCAGCAGGTGGTTGTAAGATAGGCTGCCCGGCATCATTGATTTAGGCAGGTAAGTTGCTTTGTTTACCGTTTTATTTCGGAAAATGCTCAGTACAAAGTGGATGGTTTTGTGCCTTTTGGTCGGCTTCATAATGGCGGCGGGCATGATGTGTACCGTTCCGATATACATGGACGCGTCCTTGCAGCGGCTGTTGATTAAGGATATGGAGGAGTATCAGCTGGAAACGGACGCCTTTCCGGGTGAATACAATGTCTGGCTTGAAATAAGAACGGGAGCCCCCGCCGACGCCGTGCGCGAAGTGAGCGAAATCCTTCCCGAATTCGCCGACGGGCGCGTAAAGAGGCTCGGCGTTCCCGTGAGTTCGCGGAAAACCGTTGTCCGCGACAGTATGCTCTATATCATAAAGGGTTCGGTAAGCGCGGGTAGCAGCCATTCCACCAGTCGCGTAAGGGTTTCGGCAATGACGGGTTTCGCCGCCCATATCAACCTGACAAGCGGGCGAATGTATTCAAAAACGGACGAGGACGGGGTAATTGAAGCCGTGGTTTCGGAGCTTGCCCTCAAAACGCTGGGAATATCGATAGACGGCGAATATGAAATCAGCCCGTCTGAAGCCTCCCGCGAGCGTTTCAAGGTTCGTGTGGTCGGCGTTTTTGAGCCGTCCGACGAAAAAGACGTTTACTGGTCTGAAAAAATGGATTCTTATATGTCCGCGCTTGTTGTGGATTATGATTATTACCTAAACACGCTTCTGCCGTCCGGAATGGTTTCCGTATCCGAAATATACGCACGTTACGGGCTGGATTACCGAAAACTCGACATGAACAGAATAGGCGCGATTACCGCCTCCATACGGGAGGATTTTTCGGTGTACCGCGAAATGGGTTTCAACTTTCAAATGGACGTGTACGACATTCTGTTTGAATATGTTGACAGGGCGGCGAGTCTGACCCGCGTTCTCTGGGCTTTGCAAATCCCCGTGATGATTATGCTGGGTTTTTATCTCTTCATGGTTTCGCGGCTGAACGTGGAGCGGGAACGCAACGAGATTTCGCTTTTGAAAAGCCGCGGCGCGTCCGGAGGGCAGATTTTCTCGCTTTACGCCATGCAAACGGGCGTGCTGGGGTTGGCGTCGTTTATTCTCGCGCCGTTTGTGGGTTTGGCTCTGTGCCGCTTCCTCGGGGTGTCGGACGGATTTTTGGAATTTGTCAATCGGCGGGGCTTATCCGCGAAAATCACGGGCGTCGCGTTAATTTACGCTTTGTTGGCGGTCGTCGTGTTTTTTGTAATGACGATGCTCCCGATTATCCCCGCGTCGCGGCTTTCAATCGTGCAGTACAAGCAAAGCCGCGTAAAAACCGCCAAAACGCCGCTGTGGGAAAAATTTATGGTTGATTTTATCCTAATCGGGGCGGGGCTGGCGTTTTTGTACCTTTATACCGCGGACGTCAAAAAGGCGATTGAGGAAAATCGGTTTATGCCCACGGGGGAAGTCGACCCCCTGCTTTTTGTGTTTTCATCCTGCCTGATAATGGGGTTGGGGCTGTTTTTCCTGCGGATTTACCCTTTCGCGCTCTTTTTGATTTACAGGCTGGGCAGGTATTTTTGGAACCCTTCGCAGTACATCGCGATTACTACCGTTCGCAGAAGCGACGGCGGGGAGCGGTTTTTGATGCTGTTTTTGGTAATCACGTTTTCACTCGGAATTTTTTCCGCGAATACCGCCCGCACGATTAACAACAACAAGTCCGACATGATATACTATTCCAACGGCGCGGACGTCACTTTGAAGGAATACTGGCTTTCGAGCGACGAAAGCGGCGGGGATTCCTCTTTTTCCTATCAGGAAACCGATTTCGCGAAATACGAGAACTTGGCGGGGGTTAAAACCGCTGCCAAGGTTCTCCGCAACGAATCGGTCAGGGTAACCTCGGACGCTTCGGGCAGAACACAAACCGTAACCTTAATGGCGGTCGAACCCGACAAATTCGCTCAGACCGCTTGGTTTCGCGATGATTTGCTTCCCGTTCACTGGTGGAATTACTGTAACGCGCTGACCGAATATAAATCGGGAATCGTCATTTCCCGCTTCCTCGGCGAAAGTTTAGACCTTAAATTGGGCGACCGCGTGTCGGTAAAATGGGGAAGGAACAACTTGATAAACGCGTCGGTTATCGCCGTAACCGACTGGTGGCCCGGAATCAATCCTTACGGGGCCAAAGGGAGCGATTCCGAGAAACCCTTCGCCGTTATGAATTATAACTTTATCCGCGCGCAAACCGAACTTGAACCGTATGAAATATGGCTTAAAATGGAAAAGGGCGCGGAGAGCGAAGCGCTCTACGACGACATAAAAGCGAACAGACTCCCCATTCAGACTCTCGCCGATTCGTCGCAGCTGTTAATCGCGGAGAAGACCGACCCGCGGCTTCAAGGCATGAACGGCGCGCTGACCCTCGGCTTTGTGGTTATTATGATAATGGCGGTAATCGGCTTTTTAATCTACTGGATTTTGTCGATAAAAGGGCGAACGCTTCTTTTCGGTGTAATGCGGGCGATGGGGCTCAGCGTTCGCGAGATAATAGGCGTTCTCGGTTACGAGCAGTTATTGGTGTCGGGGGCGTCAATCGCGGCGGCGTTTGTAATCGGCGGCGTGACAAGCAATCTGTTCGTTCCGCTGTTCCAGAATATGTACGCCGTTTCCGAACAAATTCCGCCTTTTTATGTCGCCGCCGCCCGTTTGGATTATATAAGGCTGTATATGATTATTGCCGTAATGCTGGGGGCGGGGTTCGCCGTACTCGGCGGAATTTTGAAGAATATAAACGTCAACAAGGCTTTGAAGTTAGGAGAAGATTGAACCTTGCAAAAAATATTGGGATATGTGCGCCGCGCCTGCCGTGAATTTGACTTGATTCAAAACGGGGACAGGATAGCCGTGGGCGTTTCGGGAGGCAAGGACAGCCTTGTTTTGCTCGCCGCTTTAACGAAAATGCGCTTGTTTTCCGAATATGACTACGGCGTTCACGCCGTTACGCTTGACCCGTGTTTCAGCGGCGGCGGGGATTTTGACGGCGTCGGGCGTTTTTGCGACAGGCTGAACGTACCCTTCACGCTTATAAGAACCGATATAGCCGAAATAGTTTTCAACATACGCAAGGAACATAATCCCTGCTCGCTATGCGCGAAAATGCGCCGAGGCGCCCTGCACGACGCGGCGAAAGCCGCCGGTTGCAACAAAATCGCGCTGGCGCACAGTTACGACGATGTAATCGAAACCTTTATGATGAACCTGTTCAAAGAGGGGAGGATAGGTTGTTTTTCCCCGAAAAGCTACCTCTCGCGAAAGGATTTGACGCTTATACGCCCGTTGGTGTTCGCGCCGGAAAGCGCGGTCGTCGGCTGTTGCAAGCGAAACGGCTTTGAAATCATCAAATCTCCCTGCCCGGTTGACAAGAAAACCTATCGGCAAAAAACAAAGGAGTTTTTGCGGCAAAAGGAATATGAGGACGGCGGTTTTAAGCACAGAATATTTACCGCCCTAAGGAAAAGCGGCGTCAACGGTTGGGGTTTCGCGCCGTGTACGGGGACGGATAAAGGGTTCGCAAATGACTGTAAATCTTGATTTGCCCAAGCAAGTGCTTGAAGTTTTTGAAAAACTCGGCGCGCACGGCTATGACGTCTATGTCTACGGGGAATGTGTCAGGCTTCTCATAAAGGGGCAAACACTCCTTGATTTTGATGTTATCACCAACGCGAAATTGAGCCGAATAAGGGCGATATTCGACGGATACAACATTTTGGAGGACAATCCCGACAGGGAAGAACTGGTTGTGACGGTTCTCGGCGTCGCCGTTTCAATCAGAACCTGTGACGCCGTCGATGATTGGTCGGCGGGAAACGCTTTTACCGTCGACGCGATTGCTTACAACCCCGAAAAGGGCTTCACAGACCCGTTCGGCGGCTTAAACCACATAAACGGCGGCGTCGCCGCGTTTACGCCGAACGGCGCGAAGCCGGAGAACGTGCTTTCGGCGTTGGTATGGTGTTCCGAGGAGGAGTATACGCTCGCTCCTGAAACGAGTAAGGCGGTTTTCGGCTTAATCCCCGAACTTTCCGGGTTGTCGCCCGCGTCGTTGCGCCGCGATTTGGAGCGCGTCATCATGGGGAAAAGGGCGGGCGCCGTTTTGGCGGAATATGCCGAGGTCTTTTTTGCTTTTATCCCGGAATTTAAGCCGCTCAGGGGCTATACGGATTTTTATTCCCGCTGCGTTAAATGCGTGGGAAGCTCTTCGCCCGTATTGAACCTGCGTTACGCCCTGCTGTTTTGCGAACTGGGGAAACCCGATTGTTATTCCCGCGATTGCGACGATAACACGCATTATTGGGGTCACGCCGAACGCGCCCGCATTTACGCGGAAAGGATTATGATTAGGCTGGGCTGCCTTGCGGAAGACATAAAGGAAGTCGGTCTTATCATAGAAAACCGCGATAAAATCCCGCGTGCGAACGACGTCGATATAAAAAATTTGCTTGACGAATACCCCTTCGGGCTTTTGAAGTTGCTGTTGCTTTTTAAATGCGCGGAAATCCGCGCCAAAAACGACCCGCGAACAGAACACGAGGCGCTGAACTATAAACATTTGGCAGGACAGATTACATGAATAAATGAATAAATGAATAAATGAATAAAAAAGAAAGGGGGGGATGCTTTGGGTAGTTTTTGTTGGCTTGATTTTATAGACTTATGTCATAAAATTTTCGGAGATTCCGGTCCAAACTCTTACGGTTTCGGTTCCTACGGTTTCGGCTCTTACGGTTTCGGCTCTTATGATTCCCAAGGCTCGTATATTCCCTCCCCGATTGAATTGATGATGTTGAGCGCGAGTGAGCCGCTCAATATGTTCGGCTACGGAATCGATATAATATGAGGCAACCTCCGAAAACCCCCTTTCGCCGCTTTTCGGTCTGCCTGAAAAAGGTTTTCGGAGGTTGCCATGAGAGTAATATACTCGTTGTCAACTTTGCCGTTTTACGCGAAAACGCAAAACGGCAAATTTAAGGCGGAGCGGTTTGAGCTGTACTGCGCGGCGATAAGCTCGTTGACAAGGCGCCGGGACGGCGATACAACCGAAATGCACGTTGATTCCGAAGGCGCGGAATATATCCGCGCGCTGGGAATATCCGGCTTATGGAATGAGGTGTTTGTCAGTATTCCCGATGATTTTGAGGGGATAAACCCGCTGATGTTCTGGGCGGCGGGGAAACTGTTCGCTTTGAGGAAAACGCCCGCGCCCGTGTTGATGCTTGACACCGATTTTATAGCGTGGAAACTGCCGGAATTTTCCGACAGAATTGTCGCGGCGCACAGAGAGGAGCTTATGCCCGACATATATCCCCCGGCGGATTATTTCAGAATGAAAAAGGGATATATATTCAACGGCGCGTATAATTACTCCGCGAAGCCGCTTAACACGGCGTTCTTGTATCTGCCGGACGATGAAATCAGGCAGTATTATGTCAATTCGGCGACTTGTTTTATGAAATCGGCTGAAGACTGCGGCGATTATCTTTGTTATATGGTTTACGCGGAACAGCGGTTGCTGTCAATGTGCGCGGAACATCTCAAAAGGGGAGTCGATACCGTTCTTGATTGGGATAAGCTGCGTTTCCCGCAGAGAAATTACACCCATCTGTGGGGGGCGAAGCAGGTTATGCGGGAGAACAAAGGCGAGTGCGAGCGGTTTTGCGAAAAATGCAGAAACAGAATCAGGCGGGATTTTCCGGAATATGAATATGTGACGGATATTATTGAAAAAACGCGCGATTAAGCCGCGTTTGCCTTTCATGGCGTTTATCGGGAGCGCGTCGGAGTTAAAATATGGAATTTATCAAACCTTATATAGATAACCGTGAGTTATCTTGGCTTAAATTTAACCAACGCGTTCTTGAAGAAGCGACGGACAGCTCCGTGCCGCTGTTTGAAAGGCTTCGTTTCGTGTATATTTTCTGTAACAATTTGGACGAATTTTTTATGGTAAGGGTGGGTTATCTGAGGGAGCGCAAATCCTTAAAGAAAGACGTCGTCGATAATAAAACCAATCTGACGGCGGGCGAACAGCTTAAACTGATTACGGAAAAAGCATCCGAGCTGATTTCCGTGAAGGACGGGATTTACGCAAAGATAATCGAACAGTTAAGCGATGCGGGGATTGAAAAAATTGATTTAAGAAACAAAATTTCAAAAGAGGATGAAGAGTTTCTCGCCGAGTATTTCGTCGTCGAGGTTCTCCCCATGCTTACCCCGACAATCATAGACAAAAAATTCCCCGTGCCGTTTTTGCGCAACAAAGAAATATACATCGCCGTAATTTTGAAATCCGGCGATTCCCCCAAAAGGTCGTTGGGAATTTTACCCGCCACGCCGTCCGGCGCGTTTGAGCGCGTGGTGTGGCTGCCCCCGAAAAACGGAAAGACGCGGTTCGCGCTTATCGAGCATTTGATAATGCGTTTTGCGGACAAGGTTTACGCGAACCATGAAATAACGGACAGGAATATATTCCGTATAACGCGCAACGCGGATATCGACGCGGAAGAAGCGCTTTACGACCATGACCTTGATTTTCGCGGAGTTATGGAGGAACTTCTGAAAAAGCGCAAAAAATCGGCACCCGTGCGAATAGAATTTGATTTCGGCGGCAAAGCGGTCAGGACCGCGGTCGTCGAGCAGCTTAATCTCAATTTAAGCGAGAATTTTATTTTCGCGCAATCCGCGCCTTTGGACATGAGTTTTATATTCCGGCTTGAAGAGAGGATAAAGCCGTACTCTGAACTGTTTTTCCCCGCGCTCAACCCTCAGCAGTCCCCGTATATCCGCGAAAGCGAGCAGATTACGCGCCAAACGGAGCGCGGCGACATCCTCCTTTTTTATCCTTACGAAAGCATTAAGCCGTTTATCCGTTTGCTGGAAGAGGCGGCGAACGACAAAGACGTGTTTTCGATAAAAATAACGCTTTACCGCGTGGCTTCCGACAGTAAAATCATCAACGCGCTGATTTCCGCCGCCGAAAACGGCAAACGGGTTCTGGCGCTTGTGGAATTGCGGGCGCGGTTTGACGAGGAAAACAACATAAACTGGTCAAAGCGGCTTGAAGACGCGGGCGTGCGGGTCATATACGGGCCGGAACACCTGAAAGTACACTCAAAACTGCTTCTGATAACGAAAAAAAACGGTTCGTCCGTAAAATATTTCACGCAAGTCGGCACGGGTAACTACAACGAGCGCACATCCCGGCTTTACACGGACTTGTCCCTTTTAACGGCGAATCACGACATAGGCTTGGACGCGGAGGCGGTGTTCGACGCGCTTTCCGCGGGGAACACGGTCGAAACGGCGAAAATGTTATGGGTTGCCCCGCTTTTTTTGAAATCGCGCGCCATCGCCATGTTCAACGCGGAAATCGCCCGGGGCAGCGGCGGTTACATAGGTTTGAAACTTAATTCCCTCACCGACAAGGATATTATAGAAAAATTGGTGGAGGCGAGCGGGAAAGGCGTTAAAATCGACCTGCTCGTAAGGGGTATATGCTGTCTTGTGGCGGGGGTCGCGGGTTATACGGAAAATATCCGCGTAATCTCAATCGTCGGTCGGTTCCTGGAACACAGCCGCGTTTATATTTTCGGCACGGGTGAAAGGAGCGAAGTCTATATATCTTCCGCCGATTTTATGACGCGCAACACCGAAAGAAGGATTGAAGTTGCCGCCCCAATCCGAAATCCTCTGATAAAGGCGCGTTTAATCGACGATTTCAACACCATGTTCGCGGATAATGTCAAGGCGCACGCCCAGAACGCCGAGGGCGGATATGAAAAAATCAGAATAAGGGCGGGCGGGAAATTAAACTCGCAGATATATTTTTACAAAAGGGCTTACGAAAACGCCCGCCTTATCGAGGAAAAGAAAAGGACGCGCAATAAGTTTATCGGTTTTATAAAAGGACTGTTTAAAAAATGAAATTTCTGCTGATTGACGGCAACAGCATAGTGAACCGCTCTTTTTACGCCATACGCCTTTTATCCAACGCGAAAGGCGTTTACACCAACGCGATAACGGGTTTTTTCCACACGCTGATAAAGCAGAAAAACGCGCTTGAACCCGATTATATCGCCGTTGCTTTCGATACGCGCGCGCCCACGTTCCGTCACGAAATGTACGACGGTTACAAAAAACGGCGCAAGGGGATGCCCGACGAGCTTGCCGCGCAAATGCCGTATATAAAGCAAATTCTCGGCTTTATGGGAATTTCCGCGGTCGAAAAAGCGGGTTGGGAAGCCGACGACATAATAGGAACCCTCGCGAAATTTTCCGAAAACGAAAATGTGGATTGCTTCATATCCACCGGCGACCGCGACGCGTTCCAGTTAATCACCGAAAAGGTTTCGGTCTGTCTTGCCTCGACGAAGGGGGAAATTGTCTACACTCCCGAAAAAATCAAGGAGGTTTACGGAATAGAGCCGTTGCGAATGATTGAAGTCAAGGCTCTTATGGGCGATTCATCGGACGACATTCCGGGGGTTTCGGGAATAGGCGAAAAAACAGCCTTTTCCCTGATACAAAAATACGGGAGCGTGGATTACATCTATGAAAATCTCGCGGTTCTCGAATTGTCCGCCTCCGTGAAAACGAAACTGGAAAAAGGCAGGGAAATGTGTTATTTAAGCCGCGAACTCGGCGCAATTTCCGTTTCCGCGCCCGTGACGCTTGATTTAAACGGCTACCGCGTTTCCGAAGGGGACAGGTTCGCTTTGTCGCGGTTGCTTACGGAGCTTGAAACAGCTTCCCTGATGAAAAAGCTGGACATCGCCCCCGATTATTCCGTTTTTACCGCCGCTATCCCCGAAAAGCCCCCTCCCATCCCCGAAGGCGCGGCGTTCGACAAAGAATTGGCGGCGTATATTCTTAACGCGGACGCCGAAAAATTCACCCCCGAACAGCTTTATCAAATGATTGAAAACGAAGGGCTTTCAAAACTTTTGACCGAGGTTGAAATTCCGCTTTCCCGCATACTCAAAGACATGGAAGAAACGGGAATTAAAATCGACGAGGGCGGCATAAGGCGATTCGGCGCGGAACTCGCGGCGGGGATTGCCGAAACCCAAAAGGAAATCCACGCGCTCGCGGGCGGGGAATTTAACATTTCTTCCCCGAAGCGGCTTGGGGAGGTGTTGTTTGACAAACTGGGGCTGCCCAACGCGAAAAAAACCAAAACGGGCTATTCCACAGACTCCGACGTTCTGGAGGCGTTAGCCGGCAAACACCCCGTAATTTCGCTGATTGCCGAATATCGCGCGCTCACGAAGCTGAACTCGACGTATGTTCAGGGGTTGCTCAAAGCCGTGGGCGAAGACGGCAGGATTCACACCACGTTCAGGCAGACCGAAACGCGGACGGGTCGGCTTTCGTCGGCTGAGCCGAATATCCAAAACATCCCCGTGAGAACCGAACGCGGGCGAACAATGCGGCGTTTTTTCATCGCGGAGAACGGCAACGTCTTGATTGACGCGGATTATTCCCAGATAGAACTGCGCGTGCTGGCGCATATTTCAAAGGACGAAAATATGCTCGCGGCTTTTGAGGAAGGCGCGGATATTCACGCGGCGACGGCGGCAAGCGTGTTCGGCGTCAGCGAAAGCGCGGTAACGCGGGAAATGCGAACGGCGGCAAAAGCGGTGAACTTCGGGATAGTATACGGAATGGGCGCGTTCACCCTTTCAAAGGATATAGGCGTTTGCGTGGGGGAGGCTAACCGTTACATCGAACGCTATCTCGAAAAATACGGCGGCGTTCGGGATTACCTCGAAAGGACGGTTGACGAAGCGAGAAAGACGGGACGCGTCACGACTGTTCTGGGGCGGGTGCGCCGCATTCCCGAAATTAACTCGACCAATAAGAATATTCAGGCCGCCGGGGCGCGAATAGCCAAAAACACGCCCATACAGGGAACGGCGGCGGATATTATAAAAATAGCCATGGTAAGGGTTTACAACAGGCTTAAATCCGAAAACCGCGCCGCGAAACTGATTTTGCAGGTTCACGACGAATTGATTGTCGAAGCCCCCGAAGAGAGCCGCTTGCAAGCGGCGGCTGTTTTGAGGGAAGAAATGAGCGCGGCGGGCGGCGAACTCGGCATTCCGCTAATCGTGGACGTAAAAACCGGCAAATCATGGTTTGAAACGCATTAAGAATTGTTCAAAGAGGTAGCCATGAAAAAAATTCTGATTATATGCACCGCCAACAAAACGCGAAGCGTTATGGCTGTGGAAATCGCCAATTCCATAGCGCTCAAAACCGGCGCTCCGTATTCTTTCTCGGGAGCGGGCATAGCGCTTGTCGGCGGGGACGCGGATAATAACGTCAATCGCGTCCTTTCGGAAATAGGTATGGCACCCGCCCGCGCTCACGTGTCCGTTTCCGTCAACGATATCGACATGGGGGAATTCGACGCTTTCCATGTGATGAACCGCCGCCAGAAAATCACGCTTTGCTCTTATTTTAAGAACCTCGACATTGCGGATAAAATCACAACTTTGAATATACATGACCCTTTTTCAAAGGGGCTTTCCGCCTATCGCGAGTGCAGGGACAAACTGCTGCGTTTTTACGAGGATTTTATAACCAATGGACGATGATGTCATAAACGCGGTTCGCGAGATTGAAACAGCCTGCTTTGACAAGCCGTGGAGCGTTGCCGCGATTGCCGCCGCCGTTCAAAACGAAACCGCAATTTTTTTCGCGGAAAGTTACGGTTACATAATCGGCATGAAATTGGGCGGCGATTGCGAGTTGTTCAGGGTCGCCGTTTTGCCGGAATTTCGCGGGAGGGGGAACGCCGACCGCCTTATGCGGAAATTTCTCGAAAAATGCGAGGGTAACGTGTTCCTTGAAGTCGCTTCAAAAAATATTCCCGCGCTCAATTTGTATAAAAAATTCGGTTTTACGGAAATAAGCCGCCGTAAGAATTATTACGGCGACGACGACGGGTTGGTAATGCGTTACGAAGGGCTTTCGGGGAAACCCCTCCCGTGAAAACCGCACACCATATGTAGAACGCGGCAATACCGGCGCGACGAAATAAGGATATTGACAATCGGCGGTTGAAAATGTTATAATTTGGCTGTACATACGGGCGTCGCGTAAGAACCCGCTGTTTGCGGTTAATGTATCAGGAGGTGGAGTTATGGACTTGCGTACTTTTTTTGTTTTCGCCGAAACCCTGCTGAAGAATGAGCGGGAGTTAAAAGAGTTGAGAAAGCAGTTGCAGCAAATCGACGAAGAAGTCGAAACCGCGGAGAAGGAGATTCCCGCGTTGTCAGTTTCCGTTAAAAGGCAAATCGGAAGAATCAAAGAGGAAGCGAAAAAATCGGTAGCCGTATTCGAAGGGAAGGTTAATTATGACGATTTAAGGGGTTGGATTACGGCAAACATGGCGTCGTTCGACAGAACTTACGCTCCGGTTTTGCAGGCGCTTATGGACGATACCTATTCGTCCGTTGACAGAGCCAGCGTTTTGGCGACCATGTATCCGGAAATTTTCGCGAAATTCCTGGAAACGATGTTAAATTCGCCCATACCCCTTACCGACGCGATAAACGAGAAGAACGACATGGTGAGGCGGCAAATCGAATTTGAGAAAAAAATCAACCAGCTCAGCTTAACTAAGACCGGTTTGGCAAAGCGTATTCCCAAGGTCGAAGGCGCGTATAACTTCCCCCTCAAACAAATTCTCGAAATCGTTTCGCTTCAGGAACTGGAAGCGTGGGAGAGTGTTATGCCGCTTATCAAAAAGCTGAAAATCGCCGCGGCGGCAGCCGCCGAAAAATCCGAAAACGCCCCCGCCCCCGCCGAACCGCTTGAAAACGCCATTCCCGTGCAAGCCGTTCCCGTGCAGGCAATCCCCGTAAACTCCGCTCCGGCGCAGGCTGTTCCCATGCAGGCGATTCCCATGGACGCCGTCCCCGCCGAAGTGGTGTAGCCACCCTAAAAGTCTCTGAATTCCTCTTCCAAGTCGCTGTAATTTATCGGGGTGGGCGCGCCGTTCGGTTCTATCGTAAACATCATCGCCGCGAAATCGTAGGGCGACACCTGCAAATACCCCGCTTCCCTCTGTCTGTTCGGCGACCGCATAAGTTGGAATTTTATCAGTCTGCCCGGCGCCGGTTCTATTTTGAAACGTCTGGAGTATTTGGATTTGTTCAAATATATCGTAATCGCTTCGCCCAGCTCGTAATCCACGCGGTTGAACACGCAGTAATCCGCCGTCGCCTCGATTATGTGAAGCTCTCCTTTTTCAAAAGCGCGGCAACCCCGCCTGATACGCGCCAGCTCCGCCGTGAAGTTTATCAAGTCGAAATTCTCCCGCCCCCACGGATAGGTGCGGCGGTTGAACGGGTCTTTGTATCCTTCTTGCCCCGCCTCGTCGCCGTAATAGATGCAGGGTACGCCTGGCAGGAAGAATTGCAGCGTCATGGCGCATTTCAGCAACGCTATCCCGTAAACGTACTCGTTGTCCGAAAGCGCGTTTTCGGATTGCCATTTCCTGTCGTGGGTTCCCACGTTCTCGCCCGCCAAGCGCGTAATCGCGCGTTCGACGTCGTGGGTGGAAACGAAGTTCATCAATATATCGACCGACGGCTTGGGATAATGCTCCAGTATGGTCATTATGCCGTTTTTGAAGTCGTCGGCGTTTCCGTATTTCACGTAATTGAGAATGGCTTCCTTAAAGGGATAGTTCATAACGCTGTCAAGCTGTCCGCCGATTAAGTACCGTCTGCGGACTCCGTAGCTTTCTTTGGTGGTGGCGTCTTCCCACACCTCGCCGTAAATCACGTTCTCGTGTCCTTTTGCCTTGACCGCCTTGTTTAAATTATCGATGAACTCGTCGGGCAGCTCGTCGGCGACGTCAAGCCGCCAACCCGACGCGCCCGCGTCAATCCATTTTTGCAGAATACCGCCCTCGCCGCAGATGTACTTCGTGTAATCGGGGTTGTTCTCGTTCACATTCGGCAACGTGGTCATCCCCCACCAGGACTCGTATTCATTCGGGTATTTGGTGAACGAGTACCAGCTCCTGTACGGGCTGTTCGGGTCGCGGAACGCGCCGTTGGTTTCGCCGTATCTGCCGAACTTGTTAAAATAAATGCTGTCCGCGCCCGTATGGCTGAAAACCCCGTCAAGAATCACCCTTATGCCGCGCCTTCTCGCCTTGGCGCAAAAACGGGTAAAATCCTCCGTCGAACCGAGCAATGTATCAATTTTTTCATAGTTGGCGGTGTTATACCGATGATTTTCGTGTGCCTCGAAAACGGGGTTGAGATAAATCACCGTTACTCCCAGCGAAGCCAAGTAAGACAGCTTTTCTTCAATTCCCTTTAAATTCCCGCCGAAATAATCGTTATTGGTAATTCTTCCTTGATTGTCGGGCTGCCATTCGGGGATTTCGTGCCAGTTATGGTGAAGCACGCGGTCAATGGGTAACGGGGGAATTCCCGCCGTGTCGGATTTAGCGAAACGGTCGGGGAAAATCTGGTACATTATACCGCCTTTAAGCCAGTCCGGCGTGTCAAACTCGGAATCGTATACGGTCAACTGGAACAGCTCCGTTCCGTCGAACGCGCCCCTGCCGGCGCCCTTGCGCTTTATGTAAGAGCGGTTGCCGTTTTGTTTCACGGCAAAGTAATAGTGGTGTAACCCCAAATCCTGCGGTCTGTAAACGCAGGAATAATTTATGTACAGGGGGTCGGCGTCGCCGGTGGGTTCCAAGGCGACGTATTTTTCCTTGTATCCCGGGCGGAACATCACTATGCTCGGTTCGGTGATGTTCATCACGCGGGGAAATTTCAGCGTGAACGTACACGGGGAGTGCTGTTTTACCGCTCCGAAAGGGGTTTTGTGAAAACTGTCGAAGCAGTCGTACATAATTGTGGGGGTAGGCATGGGAAACTCCTTATCAAACAACTTTTATCAATTGCTCGCTTAACCTTTTTTTGGCGGCTTGAAAATATTCAAAATCCAGTTCAAACCCGACAAATCGTCGATTCAAACCCCTTGCCGCAACGCCCGTAGAGCCAACCCCCATAAAAG
>JAIRWE010000070.1 GCA_031253365.1 Oscillospiraceae bacterium
GATAATATAGATAAAAAGGCTCCCGTAATTTTATCGGCGAAAGGGGGGATATTCCGAAAATGGCAGGCATACCGCAAATCACCAATCCGATACAGGGAAAAGGCTATTCGACCACCTTAAACAACAACCGTCAGCCCGGCGGGGAACAATTCGAGATAATCCAGCTTACGAAGCCGCAAGCCCCCCGCGAAACGGGCGAACGCGAAGCCGGAAACCGCTCCCTCGCGCCCGACCGCAAGGATTTAATCCCCATGACGGTCAAGACGCCCAAAGACCCGACGATGGCTGTCGAAACGCTCAAAACACTGATAAACTCGGAGCTTCTCGCGACGGCGAAAGCCAACGGGTACACCGAGCTTTACGGCGAACTGGAAGAACTTTCAAAATCAATATATCTGTCGGTCGATAAACTGGTTCAGGAGCTTTTGAACCAAGAAAAGCAAACGTCGATGTTCGCGAACAACAAGCTGTTCGATATGCTGAGGGAACTGGCGGGCAGGGCAATCGCGACCGAAAACGACGAAATGGGACACGCCATCGGCAATTTCCTGAAAGCGGTGACTTTCTCCCTCAATCGCGACGAAATCCTCAACGCCGTCGCCTCCAACCTAAAATTCCTCTCTGGTTATTTCTCGCCGTCGCAAACCCTCTCGGAACAGCTCTTCACCCTTTCGGAAGCGTGGGCGGCAAGCGACGCGCGCGGCTTTTTCGAGTTATTGAAAGGCGAAACCCTCAACCTGCTGCAAAAGGTTTCGGCAAGCCTTCTGAACAACGAGAAGACACAAATCCTGATTCCGCTGATTATACACAACCTTTCAAGATACAACACCAACAATTACATGATAAGGGATTATTTTTCCGCCTTGTTGGTTCACATACCGGCGACGACGAGGAACGAACTCACGGCGGCGTTCGAGGCTTACGCGCGGTCGCTGAACGGCGAGGAACCCGCCGACGCGAAAGAGCCGTCCGCCCAAACCGCCGACGCCGCGAAAGGGGAAACATCCCAGCCTAATAATACTACAAAATCTGAAATAAATCAAGTGTTTTTTGATAAAGAAAGCGTTTTTCCCGCCCTTTTCAGCGAAAAATTGTCCGAAAAGGGCTTTTTCCCCCGTTCGATGCCCGCCGACGGCGATGTGTCGGAAGGATTGAAAGGCTTTTTGTCGGGCAAAATGAGCGGAATGGACGCGGTCAGAATGACGCTGGCGGCTTTGACGGGCGGCGACGAGTCCCTGATTTCCGCGCTTAACGCGGATTTGAACAAGGTCAACAGTATAGAGGGCTTGGTAAATTATCTCAACGACATACTGAAACTCCTGCCCGATACCGCCGAACGGCAAAGCATTTTTGAAATCCTTTCCGAAACCGTTATGAAAATGGCGGAGAGGTCCGAACTCCCCCCCGAAAAGCCGCCCGTCCCCCAAACCGCCCCGGACAAATCGGCTCTCGACGACTTGACGGCGTTTATAGAAAAAAACATAAACCACGCCGCCATAAAATCGCTTAACAGCTTTAACGCGTCCAACCTTTTGCAAAGCCTGATTAACGCGCCCGGCGTATTCACGCCGCTCTCCCACTATATAATCCCCCTGCAAATCGGCGACACGAGGGCGTTCGGGGAGCTGTGGGTGGACAACGACGAGCGGAACGCCGCTTCCCAGGCGGGGGGCGGGAAAAAGAACTTCCACCTTTTCCTGACGTTTGAAATCGAATCCGTGGGGCGGTTTGAAACCGACGTATACGCTTCCGGCGAGGAAATAAGCCTGGCGCTTTTATATCCCGGCGGTTTCGCGAGGGAGATAAAGTCGGTGAAGGAAAGGGTGAACCGCCTTATCGCGGACACGGGGTTTTCGGTGAAGGAATTCAAGACGGGCGTCTTAAAAGAACCCCATAACCTTACCCAGATTTTCCCGCGGATTCTCGAAAGAAGAAAGGGTCTTGACGTTATGGTTTAGGCGACCTCTCGAAAGAAGAAAGGCTCTTGACGTTACGGTTTAGGCGACCTCTCGAAAGGAAACGTTCAAATGGCGGAACCGAAAAAAGCCAAATTCGGGCAAAAAGCGGCGGTCGCCCTGAAATACAACCCCGATATGAATTACGCGCCGGTGGTTGTGGCGGCGGGGTTGGGGCATCTCGCGCAGAAAATAGTCAACATAGCGGACGAGAACGGCGTTCCGATTTACAGGGACGATTCGACGGCGGCTTTGCTTGTTATGCTCAATTCCGGCGAACACATCCCGCCCGAGCTGTATTCGGCGGTGGCGGCGATTTATTCGGAAGTGGTTATGACGGCGGACAGAATGAAAAAAGAGGGGAAAGAATAAGAACACCCGCGTGAAAATTCCGCCGTTACACTATCGGCGGAATTTCTGACGGTTGCGCGGGTTGGGATTGACCGGACTTGTTGAACAGCTCGCGGAATTTTCCGGAAACCTTGCACAGGGTTCCGTGCAGGTCGCGTTTAAGGGGCTGCCCTTCAATCGCCTTGTAATAATCGTTAATCATTATGCAGGTGGCGTAAGGCTCCACTATAATCGCCTCAATGCCGTACAGTATTATGAACGCGAGCAATATGCCGCATACAATCGCAAAAAACCCCGCGCCGCTGACTTCGGCGCCGGCAATCGCGCCGCCGACCGCGTTGAATACGGCCACGAGAATGAGGTAAATCACCGCGCGTAAAATCCACACGAAAGCGCCCACTTTAAGCGCGCCCTTGAGCATACCCTTCCAGCTTTGCGCGTAATAGGACAAGGCGTCGCAGGCTTTCTTGAACGCGTTGCCCTCTTCGGAATGATAGAAAATATAACTTAGCACCGCTTCGTCGATATAGTTGAGCGCGGTGGAAATGACGAAATTGATGAAAGCCATAGCCTTGTCCGCGCCCGGAATCCACGAAAGCAGTTTTTCGGCCCTGTTAAGCCAGCGCATAATCTGCCGCGTCGCGCCCGTAATCAGCGCGTCGGCGACGAAAGCGACGTTCGCCGCGCCGAAGTGGTTTTTGATTTTTTCCGTCCCGTAAGCGACGACGCCCTTGTACCCGTTTTCGGTAACGGGAACCTGCCCCGTCTTTATGAACTCCGTGATTGCCGCGACGTGCGCCGCTTTTATCATGTAAAGAATGTATCTCTGGGCGAACCTTATCAGCCCGAACAGTCCGCCGAAGAATATGACGGCGGTGATAAAGACGGCGGCGCCGCTCCCGGCTTTCGCGAACTGATAGCACAAGAACAGCCCGATAACTCCGACGACAAGCATAACCAGTACGAGTACGAGGTAGGCGAGAGCCCGAACGGCGACAAACGGCTTTGTCGCGCCGAGGATTTTAGCGGCGGATAATTTTTCCATAAAAGTGTCCCTCCATGCGTTTTTAAGGCGTTTCTTCAATCTCGGACGAAAGCTCGCTGATTACTTTAATGAAACTTTCGACGTCGTCAAATTCGCGGTAGACCGACGCGAACCTGACATACGCCACACGGTCGATGTCTTTCAGTTTGCGAAGGACTATTTCCCCGATTTTCTCGGAATCCACTTCCCTTTGAAGGTTGTTCTTGAAGTCGGCTTGAATATCCTCGACGATATTCTCCACCGCCTTTAACTTCACGGGACGCTTAATGGTCGCCCTCAACAGACCTTTCATCAGTTTTTCGCTGTCGAAAGGCTCGATGGTTTTATCTTTTTTCACAACCATGACGGGCATATCCTCTATTATTTCGTAGGTCGTGAACCTCTCGGCGCATTTCAGACATTCCCGCCTTCTGCGAATCCTGTTTTCCGCGGGACGCGAGTCAATCACCTTGCTGTCGTTGTATCCGCAACCAGGGCATTTCATAAGTATAATCCGCCTTTCTTCGTATTTCCGTCACGCAAATGATAACATTTTTTCGGCGAAAATGCAATACTTTCGGTTATAAATCGCGATAAATTTCTTTTAACCTTTCCACGCCGCCGACCAACTCGCCGTATTCGCCGTAATTGCTCCTGTACAGCTCCACCACCGCGCCGCCGGAATAATTCAGCGCCTTCAGCTCCCCGAAAAAGCGCGAAAAGTCAAAATCCCCCGCGCCCGGCGGAAGGCAGTCACATTCGGCGCCGCTGTCGCTCAAATGAAGGTGCGCGAGCTTGTCCCCCACGACCTTCAGCGCGTCCGAAGCCGTGTATCCGGCGCGCAGAGCCTGCTTTATGTCGAGGACGAACTTTATGTCGCCGCCCATCTCCCGCGAAAGTTTTTCAAGGAAGCCGAGGTTTCCGCTTTTGCAATAGCTCACGTTTTCCTGCGCCACCGTAACGCCGTACTCCCTCCCCGCGCCGATTAACGCGGAAAGCCGTTCTATATAGACCTCGTCGCTGCATTTCGCGCTTAAAATCGCGCCGTGAACCACGAAAATACGGGCGCCCAGCTCCGCCGCCGCCGCGAAGTACCTTTTGTACATATCGAGCATTTCCTCGACGCGCCTGTCGTAAGACGAAAAAAGGAACAGCGTTTCCATCGGCGACGAAAACGGATGCGCGGACATGATATTCATGTTATAGTCTTTTACGGCGGATTTTATCACGGAAAAAATTTCGCCTTCCAGCTCCTTCGTGGAGTTGAGGAAAAGCTCGGCGTTTTCCACGCCCAGTTCCGCCAGTTTTAACAACGCGTCTTCGGTGTGCATGGGATAAAGCGACGCCGTTGATACGCCTATCTGCATAATTCACCCCGCCGCGCCGCCGACAAAAGGCGGCTATGCTTTTTTCGCGCTCTTTTTTTGTTTTCGCTTACGCTCCTGCCACATAACCCACAACGGCCCCGAAATATACAGCGACGAGAAGAACCCCGCAATCATCCCCACCGTCATGGGGAACGCGAAGCTGATAATCGAGTTTATACCCGCCGCCAAAGCCACGACGCAAATCGAACCCAGCGTAAACACCGTCGTAATCGTGGTGTTCAGCGACCGCGTGAACGACTGGCTCACGCTCAGGTTGACAAGCTCCCTGTAACCCGCCCGCTGCCCCAAAAGCGCGCGGTTCTCGCGGATACGGTCGTATATGACAATCGTGTTGTTTATGGAATAACCGAGTATCGTCAGCACGACCGCCATAAAGTTCGCGTCGACGGAAAGGCGGAAAAATATAACCGCCGCGAACACCAGCAAAACGTCGTGCAAAAGCGCGATAATCGCGCAGGCTCCCGCCGACCACCCGCCGATTTTCTTGAACCGCAGCGCGATGTACACCACGAGGACGATAAACGAAAATACAACCGCCACAAGGCATTTCAGGAAAAAGGTTTTCCCCATCGACGGGCTGACGTTCTGCTTTTGCGAGTTAAGCGGATTCGTGTCCAGATTGCCGAACTTTTCGACTAAAATCCGTTCCAGCTCGTCCAAGGTTTCCGTCGTTACGGCTTCGTTGGAGGTGAACGCGATTGTCACGTTTTCTATATCGGAACCGAAAACCGAACCGGTCGTGACTTTGACCGAGTTTTTCCCCGTCGCTTCCACCGCGCTTTTCACTTCGGCGACGTCGAGTTCGCCCTCGTAAGGATAGGTCAATATGGAACCGCCCTTAAACTCAATCGCCACTTCGATGCTGAATATCAACAGCACGGCGAAGGCGACCGCGACGATGGCGGAAGGGACGATAAGGAAAGGCGCCTTGTTCTTCACCGCGTCGAAGGGCTTTTTCGTCTTTTCGGGCTTTTCGGCGCCTTCGGCGTAACCGCCGTAAAGCGTCGGCTTTCTGAGCGCTTTTATCTTTGAAACGGAATAAAGCATAATTCTCGACGCGAACACGCCGAAAACAAAGTTAAGGATTACCCCGACAATCAGCGTATACCCGAACGAGTAAATCGTGCCCGCCGTACTCGGCCCGAACATGAAGAACACCGGGGATAAAGCCACGGACGCCCAGCTGTCCGGCGTTCCGAACGCGCCCATCAGTATAAACGCAATCATAAGGACGGTTATGTTTCCGTCGAAAATGGCTGTGAACGCCCTCTTATACCCCGAAACGAGCGCGCCGTCCAGCGATTTGCCCATCCTCAGCTCTTCTTTTATCCTCTCTCCGGTTATGACGTTGGCGTCGATTCCCATTCCGAGCGACAGCACGATACCCGCGATACCCGGAATGGTCAGCGTGAAACTTTCGTTAAACCAGAAGAACCCCGAAATCACCGCCAGGGAACCGAAAGCCTGCCCGAGCAAGCCGAACACGGCGATAACGCCCGGCAGTCTGTATAAGCTGACCATAAACACCGCAATCAGCGCGAACGCCACGACCCCCGCCAAAGCCATCGCGTTGCGCGCGCCCATTCCGAGCGTGGGGGTAATGGTGCTGAAACTGTCGACTTTAAGTTTGTAAGGGAGCGCGCCGCCGTTGATTTTATCGGCGAGGGACTTGGCTTCGTCAAGGGTGAATTCCCCGGTAATCGACGCGTTCCCGCCGGAAATTTGTTCGTTCACCCTCGGCGAGGAAACATAAACGTCGTCCAGCCATATCGAAATTACGTCGACCCCGGCAAGGCGACCCGTCGCCTCCGCGAAAGCCTCGCTTCCGGACGGGTAAAGCGACAGGCTGACCAAATACTCCCTCGTTTGCGAATCGTAGCGGGGTTCGGCTTTATCCACATCCACCCCGGAAATGACTATCGGCAAATCCTCGTAATTCGGCACGCTCTCGGAAATCATACCCTCCCTGAACGTGAGCATGGCGGTTTCGCCGAGTTCCTTAACGGCCTCCTCCGGGTTGAACGACGTATCGCCGGACTGCCACGGGAACCGCACGATTACGCGCCCGGTGTTGTAATCCGAATAAATTTCGTAATCGGTGATGTTTTTGGAAATCATCCTCGTTTCGATAACCGATTTCGCCGCGTCCACATTGGCGTTCGTCACCACGGAAAAATCCGCGACGTCCGGAACGAACGTGACGTCCACGCCGCCGCGAATGTCAATCCCCCAACGAATGTCGTTCACGCCTTTTATCCAAGTATCGGTATAATCACCGTAATATGTGCTGAAACCGACCGTAGTCAACGCCGAAAAGCCCAAAATAAGCAGCGCGGTTATAAAAAATACCGGTTTCTTTATCTTCTTCAAATGCCATTTCACTCCGTTTCTTAAAGGTTCGCGGCAATTCGCCGTAAAAAAATCCGCAAAGCCGCGCCTACAACATTATAAAGCAATTACCGCAAATAGTCAAGCATTTATTTTTGAAGGCCGTCTTCGATTTTGCGCGGCGTGACAAAAAGTTGCACAGGCAACGAAAGTTGGCACCACGCGGCGAAAAAGGATTGTATAATGGGGGCAACATTCTGAAAAAAGCCGCGCGAAAGGAACAAAAGCCATGAACACGAACATCGACAAAAACGCGATTTCCCTGCGGATACTCGAAGAATTACAGGCGATAGCGTTCAACCCCGAAACGAAACCCAATCACAAGCTCACCGCCATACGTCTGCTTATAAACTTCCTGTCGCTTGACGAGAAAAGCGAGAAAGAAACGGCGGGCGGCGTCGTCACGGTCGAAGAAAAACGCGAACGGACACAGCCCGAACGGACGCAACCCGAAAACCGCCGTCAGCGCAGACAGCGCGAACGCTCCGAACGAAAACAGTCCGAGCGGACACAGTCCGAGCGACACGAAAACTCCCCCGCGAATTTTTGCGCGGAGGGGACATACGGATAAAGCGCCCGTAAAGTAACGCCGCCGCCTTAGATTTTGGTGTTCGCCGGAGTTTCACCATTCTGTTTCCTTTCCGACCGACGGCATATCGAGCCACTCTTTGTCTTCGTCCGTCAATTCGGGTGTTTTACCGTCCCAACCATACTCCTTCAAATATTTCGCGAGTGTTTTATTTGTCAATGTTTTCGCTTTTCTCGTTTTCGGCTTAATCAAATCATAGCTTCGCCCGACCATTCGCTTCAACTCTTCTTCCGGCACGTCGCCGCCGAGCGTGACCGCGTTCCAATGCGTCTTGTTCATGTGATAGGCGGGCGTTACGTCCGCGAAAGCCTGCCGAAGGAAATCCGCTTCGAGCGGCTCGCATTTGAGGTTTACGCACAGCCCGCCGTACCGTTCATATATATGCGCGAATCCTTTTTTATTTTTGCGATGCCGCATTACGCACCAGCCTTCGCCGAACGGATAATCCTCATAAGCGTCGGGCAGCGTCAGGCAATAGTCAATCAGTTCGCGTTCGTTCATAATTTTTCACCCTTCGCGCCGGGGCGGACGGAGCGCGGCGCATTTTTCCGCGTCTTCGGGGGAAAGCGGCTTCGCGCCGCCGAGCTGCCTCGCCGTCAGCGAAACCTTCGCGTAATGCTCCAGCGTTTCCATGTTGTACAAGGCGCGGGTTAAGTCGCTCCCCACCGTCAGCGCGCCGTGATTCGCCAATAAAATCGCGTCGTGTTCCCTTATGAGCGGCGCTATGCTTTCGGAAACGCCGTCGCTTCCGGGGACGGCGAACGGCGCGACGGGAACGGTTCCCAGAAAAATCACCGCTTCCGTGAGGGAAGCGTCGTCCGGCGCAATCCCCGCCGCCGCGAACCCCGTCGCGACGGGCGGGTGGGCGTGGATAACCGCGCTTATATCCCCGCGTTCCCCGTAACAGCACAGATGCGCCCCGATTTCCGTAGACGGCTTGCCGCCGCTTTTTTTTTCGGCGGTTCCCCCGTTTATTTTGACGAGCGTTTCCGGCCGCAGCAAACGCTTCGACACGCCCGACGGCGTTATCAAAAACGCGCCGTCGGGCAATTTCACGGAAATGTTTCCGTCCGTTCCGGCGGCAAACCCCATTTGCCACAGAATATACCCGACTTCGCAAATTTGCCGCCGGAGCTTTAATTCATAACTTCGCTTTTTCAAATCGAAACATACCTCTTTTCGGGCGTCGCCCGAATTTTTTTTCGGGGTTTATTTTTATAATGCCGCGAACCGCCCCAACGCCTCGTCAACTTTGGAAGCGTCGCCTATCCCCGCCATGGCGGAGTCGGCTCTGCCGCCGCCCTTCCCCCCGGTAACGGCGGCGATTTCGCGGACGATTTCCCCCGCGTGAAAGCCCTTGGCTACGGCCTCTTTGTCGCACACGCACAGGAAATTGCTTTCACCCGCGATTACGGCGGCGAACCCGCTTCGCTCCGATTTCAGCTTGTCGCTTGCCCGGCGCAGCGTGTCGGCGTCGGCGCCGGGCAGCTTCAGCGTGAGCAGCTTTATCCCGTTTTTTTCGCCGGCTTCGGAAATATCGGCGGACTTTGCCCGCATATCGGCGATTACCGCGCCGAGCCGCGCGATTTCCTTTTGCCCCGCGGAATTTTGCGCCTTCAATTTTTCAACGGCGTCGTCGAACCCTTTTTGCCTCGTCTCAAAAAGCGCGAGAACCCCCCGCCCCGTAACGGCTTCTATCCTGCGGATTCCCGCCGCCGCGCTCGCTTCGGAAACAATCTTGAACAAGCCGATT
>JAIRWE010000107.1 GCA_031253365.1 Oscillospiraceae bacterium
CCTGCGGACGCAGTCCGCTCGACTTGCATGTGTTAGGCGCGCCGCCAGCGTTCGTCCTGAGCCAGGATCAAACTCTTTATTAAGTTTGTATAATTACGCGGATTTCTCCGCGCAGTTACCTTTGCTCTGTCTCAACGCTAACTTGTTTGTTAAGTTTGCTTAATCCAGAATTATTTTTAGAATTTCAGGTAATGTTTTGTATTGTTCAATTTTCAAGGAACAGTTCGCGGCAATCCGCGAAGCCCGCCCCCGAGGGGACAGCTCTGTTATGATACCACGTTTCTTTGTTGTTGTCAAGAGAAATTTTTGAGATTTTTCCGTTTTTGAGCGTCTTTTTTTTGAAATAACTTGTTTTTTCAGTGTTTGTCCGTGTTTTATAGGCGCAAAACAGCACGCGCGGCTGCGTGTACCTTGCGGCGGAAAGCCTATTTCAGCAGCTCCGCGAACTCGTTTTCGTCTAAAATTTTTATTCCGAGCAGCTCCGCTTTGAGCAGTTTGCTCCCCGCTTCCTCGCCCGCGACGACATAACTCGTTTTCGAGGAAACCGAACCCGCGCATTTTCCGCCCAACGCTTCGATTTTCTCTTTGGCTTCCTCCCTTTTCATGCTTGAAAGCGTTCCCGTTAAAACGAACGTAAGCCCCGCCAACTTATCCGATTTGACCTTCGCCGAATAACTCATGTTAAGCCCGCTTTCCCGCAGGGAGCCGATAAGTTTTATCATGTGGGGTTCGCGCAGGGCGGAATACACGTTTTCGGCGAGGACGTCCCCGAACTTCTCAATCGTTTTGAGCGTTTCGGCGTCCGCCGACATAATCGAATCAATATCGCCGAAGCGTTCGCACAAAAGCGCGGCGGAACGCCTTCCCACCCCCTTTATGCCCAAAGCGAATATCAATCGGTCAAGCTCGTTTTTTTTGGAGGCTTCAATCGCGTTTAACAAATTATCCGTCGATTTGTCTTTGAACCCGGGCAACGCCAGCACGTCGCCGCGCCTTAATTTATACAAGTCCGCCACCGTCGATATCAGTCGGTTTTCAACGAGAAGCAGTACAATCGCTTCCCCCAATCCGTCGATGTTCATGGCGTCCCGCGAGGCGAAATGTTCGATATTACGCAGAATCTGCGCGGGACAGTCGATATTCGGGCAACGGATAACCGCCTCGCCGCTGTCACGGAATACTTTCGATTCGCAAACGGGGCAGTTTTCGGGAATTTTGCAGGCTTCGCCGCCGCCGCGTTTTACGGTTCTTACGACCTCCGGGATAATATCCCCCGCCTTCCTCACAAGAATGGTATCGCCGATATGAATGTCGAGGCGTTCCATTATGTCTTGATTGTGAAGCGTGGCGCGGCTCACCGTCGTCCCCGCGAGTACGACGGGTTCAAACACCGCGACCGGCGTCAGCGCCCCCGTTCGTCCCACGTTGATTTCCATACGCTTCAAAACCGTTGTTTTTTCCTCGGGCGGGTATTTATACGCGACGGCCCATTTCGGAACCTTTGACGTATGACCGATTTTTTCCCGCGCCGCGAAGTCGTCCACCTTAATGACGGCGCCGTCTATGTCGAAGGGCAAGCCGTGCCTTTTTTCGCCGATTTCGTTTATGTAGTCAATGGCGCGTTCTATATCCGAAAACGGTTTGTAATCGCTTATGACTTTGAAACCCAGTTCTTCCATAAATTCCAGCGATTGTTTGTGCGAAACGATATTTTCCCCGTCAATTTGCTGAATGTTGAACACGAAAATGTCAAGCCCGCGTTCGGCGGCGACGCTGCTGTCCTTTTGCCTGAGCGAGCCGGCGGCGGCGTTTCGCGGGTTTTTGAAAGGCGTTTCGCCCTGCTTTTCCTGTTTTTCGACAAGGCGTTCAAAGCTCTTTCCGGGCATATACACTTCCCCGCGAACCTCGATAAACGGCAACGCGCGCGTCAGCTTGAGCGGGACGCTTTTTATCGTCTTTATGTTCGCGGTTACGTCCTCGCCGACAAATCCGTCCCCCCTGGTCGAACCGCGAACGAGGACGCCGTTTTCGTATTCGAGCGACACCGAAAGCCCGTCCGCTTTCGGTTCCGCGATGTACAAAGGTTCGGGAAGCGTTTTGCGAACGCGCCTGTCAAACTCCCTTATTTCCTCAAAGCTGAAAACGTCCTGCAAACTTCCCATTTGAACGGTGTGATTGACCTTTCGGAAGGTGTTCAGCGTTTCCCCTCCCACCCGCTGCGTGGGGGAATCGGGCGTTATCAGTTCGGGGAAGAACCCCTCCAACTCTTTAACCCGCTTCATCAGCATATCATATTCATAGTCGCTTATTTCCGGGTTGTCAAACGTATAATAATTCATGTTATGCGCTTTGATTTCAGCCGACAGCGCCTCATGCTCTTTTTTCGCGGTTTGAAAATCCATGTCTTTCTCCTTGCCGTTTGACAATCGGGGAATAATCTGTTATTATCTGTATTATGAAAACAAAAGGCGTAATTTTCGACATGGACGGAACGCTCCTTGATTCCATGCATCTGTGGCGCGGGGATTACAGCGGCGTTTCGCTCCGTGAGGGATATAACGGGAAGCTGTCGTTAAAAGACGGCGCGCTTGATTTTTTGGACAGGCTTCGCGAAAATAAAATCAAGACGGTTCTCGCCACGGCAACCGACCGTCGTTTCGTTCGACCCGCGATTGAAAACGCGGGGATTTCGGGTTATTTTGAAACGATTTTAACCTGCGGGGAAGTCGGTTCGGAAAAGCATACCCCCTTGATTTATTACAAGGCGCTGGATTTCCTCGGGTTGGGAAAAGACGAGGTGTGGGTGTTCGAGGACGCGCATTACGCCGTTCAAACGGCGAAATCAGCGGGGTTCAAGGTCGTCGGCGTTTACGATAAATGGGCGTATAACCAAGATAAAATCGCGCTTTTATGCGATATATACATAAAATCGTTCAAAGAAGTCGACGTCGGCGATTTGGGTTAGATTACGCCTACCTCACGGTTCCTCCCCGAACGCCAAATCGTCTCCCTCGTACAGCGCGATTCCCGCGGCTTTTTTCAGCTGCCCCGAACCGCCCATATCCTTGTACGACGGGTCGTTGCCGTTATCCCACGCGCCCGCGCTTGTCATTCTGAACTGCACCTCGCATTTATATTGGCTCTGCCCGCCAGGGTAAATCTTATACCCCGAAAAGTCAATTTCCACGTAATAAATATCGTCTTTCCACCGCTTAACCTCCGAAATTTTGCCGCCCTGCATATAATTGGCGTTCACGCCGATTGCCGAGGCGTCGCCGCTTATTTCCGACAAATCAAAGAAATACCGAATTTTCAGGTTTTCGGTAACTCTCGCGGGCCAGCCGGTTTGATTGTAAACGACAGCTTTTATTTCGACGAAGTTATCGCCCGCCGCGTTCACGCCCGCCTCGACGAAAAGCTCGTCGCCTTTTTTTTCGACGGCGTTAAGGTCGGCGATAAGGGTTCCGCCGTAAACGCCGTACATTTTAGCCAACGCCGCCGTAAACCCCGCATTGTAATCGCAGGCGACCTCGTTGTTGACATAATTTCCCACGTCGTCGCTGTAATCGTCGTTGTTCCCGGGACCGCCCACCAGCGCGCCCGTAAGAACGTGCCGCCCGGGGCTGGGATTGTTCATGTTATCCGTCCACGAGCCCTGCGCCGTTCTGTGGTGCGGGTTTACCGGGGGATTTTCGCCGAATCCGCAGACGAAGCTACGTCCCGTGCTTCCGAGCGCGTAATCAACCTGCGAAACCGCGAAGTCCCAATAAACGGTTTTCTTCGCCGGGGGGCAGCCGCTCCACTGAGAGTACACGCCGGCGAGATAAGACATCGTGGTCGCGTATCTCAGCGAACCCCACTGGTCAAGCCACGCCAGACCTTTCGGGGTATACCGAATTTTTTCGCCGCCCGTTCCCGTCGTCCAAAAATCCAGGTTCTTCTCAATCATGTCCTTGTATTTGGAATCGCCCGTTTCCATCGCCAGCAAAAGCGCGGTTCCCGCCGTCACGTTGTCCCAGCAATGCGCCCACGTATAGTAATCGCCGTTTGCCGCCGTTTCGACGTAAGATTTCGCTTTGTCAAGGTAAGACTTTTCGTTTGTCGCTTTATACAGCCAAAACGCCGCCGACGCCAACTCGTCGTTCCAACCGCTCCACGACTGGTAAAATCCGTTCGCCGCGGTGTAGCCCGCGTCGCTTTTGGTTGTTTCCGCAAAGGCGAAAAGCTCCTCGGCGTGTTTTACGCACAAGTCGGAATAATATGCGTCGTATTCCGCGTAGACCACCGCGCACGACGCGAGAGCCGCCGCCGCCGCCGCCGACACCGTCGAGCCGGGGTTGTTTTTATCGACTTTATGGGCGGGTCGTTTCATTTGCATCGCCTCGGCGGGGCCCCACCAGGAATGGTCGGCGCCTCCGTCGCCCACTTGATAGTAATAGACTTCGGGTTCGGGGTGGCACTTGATGAAATAATCGTTCGCCCATCTTATGGAATCAAGTATGTGGGAAAGCTCGCCGCCCGCGATATAGCTTTGTTTGTCCTCGTAAACGCTCCACGCGAGCATGGTCGCGGAATACGCCATGGGCAAATTGAATTTCACATGGTCGCCCGCGTCGTACCAACCGCCCGTTAAGTCAATCCCGACGTCCTCGCCGTCGCTCAGAGCCGAAGCGCCGCGCCAGTTTGTTCGGATTTCGTCCGGAAGCGCGCCGGAACGCTGCAATTCATAAAAAAGGATTGCCTTTTGCCAAGCCTCGCCGTAGTTGTAGTTCCCGCTTTCGGGAATGGGTTCGTAACCGCCCGGGTCGGGAATTGACGCGCCGCCGCTCGTATCGGGAACAGCCGCGTCCTTGCCCGAGGAAGAATTACCGTCGCCGTTTGAAGAAAAATTATCGGGAGCGTCGATTTCGGGAACGGTTTTTCCGCCGCTGAGAAGGACAAACGTCGTTATGTTCACGGCTAAGAGGATTACGACGGTCGTAAGCAACGCGATGTTGAGCTTTTTCATGGTCACCTCCGCGATACGGGCAATTTCCGAAAAACAGCGCAACATCATTGCTGCGCTGTTCGGTTAAAAAGTTTTCCGCCGCCTTTACGCGGTGATTATTCGTTTACCTTAATTACCGCTCCGGAACCGACGGTGCGCCCGCCTTCGCGGATGGCGAAACGAGAGCCTTCTTCAATCGCTATCGGCGTGATTAACTCGACGTCAATGGTTACGTGGTCGCCGGGCATACACATTTCCTTATCGGCGGACAGCTTGATAACGCCGGTTACGTCGGTCGTGCCGAAGAAGAACTGCGGTCTGTAATTGGAGAAGAACGGAGTGTGACGCCCGCCTTCGTCTTTGGTGAGAACGTATATTTCCGCCGAAAAATTCGTGTGGGGGCGAATGGAACCGGGTTTGCATATAACCTGACCGCGCTTGATTTCGGTTCTTGCCACGCCTCTGAGGAGAACGCCGATATTGTCGCCCGCTTCCGCCTGGTCGAGCAGTTTGTGGAACATTTCGATACCGGTGGCGACGGTGGAGCGGGGTTCGTCGGAAAGCCCCACGATTTCCACAGGGTCGTTCAGCTTGAGGGTACCCCTCTCGACGCGCCCCGTGGCGACCGTTCCGCGACCGGGAATGGTGGTAACGGACTCAACCGACATCATAAAGGGCATATCGCTCTTGCGTTCGGGCGTGGGTATGAACTCGTCAACCGCCTTCATAATCTCATGGATACAGTTAAATTCGGGTGACGCGATATCCTGGCTGGTCGATTCAAGCGCGTCCCTCGCGGAACCGCGCACGATGGGCGTGTCGTCCCCGGGGAAGCCGTTCTTGTTGAGAATGTCGCGAATATCCATTTCGACAAGCTCCAAAAGCTCCTCGTCGTCAACCTCGTCGCATTTATTGATAAATACCACCATGGCGGGGACATTAACCTGTTTCGCCAGCAAAATATGCTCCTTCGTCTGCGCCATGGGTCCGTCCGTACCCGCGACCACGAGAATGGCGCCGTCCATTTGCGCCGCGCCGGTAATCATGTTCTTGATGTAGTCGGCGTGTCCGGGACAGTCAACGTGAGCATAGTGGCGAGCGTCGGTTTCGTACTCGACGTGAGCGGTGTTGATTGTAATTCCGCGTTCCCTTTCTTCCGGGGCCTTGTCTATCATGTCATAAGACTCAAACTTCGCCTTACCCGCGAAAGAGAGAACTTTCGTAATGGCTGCCGTCAATGTGGTTTTGCCGTGGTCGACGTGACCGATTGTACCGATGTTGACATGGGGTTTGTTACGTTCAAACTTTTGTTTTGCCATTTTTGTCTCCTCCTGATTGCTTTGTTTTGGTTGCAGTTTTTATTCTAACAGATTTTTTCGTAAAAAACAAGTGTTTTCGCAATAATTTTTCGTCGCTACCGCGCTCTGTCGGTTTTAATCCCCTCGATGATTGATTTCGGGACTTCAATGTAATGACCGGGTTCCATGACGTACTGACCGCGCCCCTGCGTTTTTGAGCGCAGGTCGTTTGAGTAACCGAACATTTCCGACAGCGGGACGAAGGCGTTGATTTGCTTAACCCCGGCGCTGTCGTCTATTCCGGAAATCGTGCCTCGCCGCGCGCTCAAATCCCCGATGACGTCGCCCATGTAATCCTCCGGAACGGTAACGCTGACCTTCATAATCGGTTCGAGCAGTATGGGGGCGGCTTTTCGCGACGCTTCTTTGAAGGACATCGAACCCGCGATTCTGAACGCCATTTCGGACGAGTCAACCTCGTGGAACGAGCCGTCGTACAGGGTTACCTTTACGTCCACGACGGGATAACCCGCCAGCGTACCCGCCATCATGGCGCCCCTTATCCCCGCGTCAACCGCCGGGATATATTCCTTCGGAATGGTTCCGCCGACAATCTTATTGATAAATTCATACCCTTTGCCGGACTCGTTGGGTTCGACGCGGATTTTCACGTGGGCGTACTGCCCCTTGCCTCCGGTTTGCCGCGCGTATTTCGTTTCATGTTCGACCGCGAGCGTTATCGTTTCCTTATACGCGACCTGCGGCACGCCCACGTTCGCTTCCACCTTAAATTCGCGCAACAAGCGGTCGACAATGATTTCAAGGTGCAATTCGCCCATCCCCGCGATGATTGTCTGCCCCGTCTCGCTGTCCGTCCATGTTTTGAACGTCGGGTCTTCTTCCGCCAACCTGGAAAGGGCGATGCCCATTTTTTCCTGTCCCGCTTTGGTTCTCGGCTCAATCGCGAGGTCGATTACGGGTTCCGGGAAATCCATGGATTCAAGCGTGACGGGATGGCTCTCGTCGCAAAGGGTGTCGCCGGTCGTCGTGTTTTTCAGCCCTACCGCCGCCGCGATATCGCCGGAATAACAAACGTCCAAATCCTGACGGTGATTGGCGTGCATTTGCAGGATTCTGCCCATGCGTTCCTTTTTGCTTTTCGTGGCGTTCAGAACGCCGCAGCCGGCCGCGACTTTGCCGGAATAAACGCGGAAAAAGCACAGCTTCCCCACGAACGGGTCGGTGGCGATTTTGAACGCCAACGCGGAAAAAGGCTCGTCGTCGGAGGATTTCCGCTCACATTCCTCGCCGCTCTTCGGATTTACCCCCTTTATCGGGGGAACGTCCGTCGGGGCGGGCATATAATCAACAATCGCGTCTAGCAATTTCTGGACGCCTTTATTTTTGTAAGAAGTGCCGCAAACGACCGGAACCATCGCGTTCGCGATACACGCCTTCCTTATGCAGAGTTTCAGCTCGTCGACGGCGATTTCCTCGCCGTCGAGAAATTTCGCCATTATTTCGTCGTCGTGTTCGCAGACCGCCTCCAAAAGCTCGTTGCGGTGTTTTTGAGCCAATTCCGACATATCGGCGGGGATTTCGGTGTCCTCCCATGTTTTGCCCAAGTCGTCGTCGTATATCCGGGCTTTCATTTCGACGAGGTCGATTATCCCCTTGAACGAATCCTCCGCGCCAATCGGCAGTTGAATAGGCACGGGGTTGGTTTTCAGACGGTCTTTCATCATGTTTATGACTTTATAAAAATCCGCCCCGACAATATCCATCTTGTTCACGTAAGCCAACCGCGGAACCCGATACTTATCCGCCTGTCTCCACACCGTTTCGGACTGAGGCTCGACGCCGCCCTTGGCGCAAAACACCGTCACCGAACCGTCAAGAACGCGCAAAGAACGCTCCACCTCGACCGTAAAATCAACGTGGCCCGGGGTGTCTATAATGTTGATTCTGTACTCTTTCCAGAACGCGGTGGTGGCCGCCGAAGTAATCGTAATCCCCCGCTCCTGCTCCTGCTCCATCCAATCCATCGTCGCGGTGCCGTCGTGAACTTCGCCGAGCTTATAGGTCTTCCCGGTGTAGAATAAAATCCTTTCGGTGGTAGTTGTTTTTCCCGCGTCAATATGAGCCATTATACCGATATTTCGGGTCATTTCGAGGGATACGTCTCTGCTCATAAATCATCTGCCCTTACACTTAAAGCTACCATTTATAGTGTGCGAAAGCCTTGTTTGCTTCCGCCATTCTGTGGGTGTCGTCGCGCTTTTTGCACGCGCCGCCCCCGCCTTTTACGGCGTCGAGAATCTCGTTGGCAAGACGCTCTTTCATGGTCTTTTCCCCGCGATTCCTTGAATACTGCGTAAGCCAGCGAAGCCCCAAAGTCCTTTGCCTGTTCAGGTTCACGTCCATGGGAACCTGATACGTCGCCCCGCCCACGCGCCGCGCCTTAACCTCAAGACGGGGTTTAATATTTTCAAGGGCTTGTTCAAACATTTCAAGGGCGTCCTTCCCTGTTTTTTCGCCCACAATGTCGAACGCGCCGTAAACGATTTTCTGCGCCACGCCTTTCTTGCCGTCAAGCATAATGTTGTTTATGAGCCTTGTCACCAATTCGGAACCGTACATGGGGTCCGGCAAAACATCACGCTTGGGAACGTTACCTCTTCTCGGCACTTTTCTTCCCTCCTTCAAATGATTGAATTCATCGGTACTCAAAAGCTGAACCGCTTTTGCCGCCCGCGCCCCCCGCTCACGCGGTTAATGACGCCGGCTTATTTTCCCGTGGTTTTTTTCGGGCGTTTCGCCCCGTACTTCGACCTGCCCTGCATTCTCCCGTCGACGCCCTGCGCGTCAAGCGTTCCGCGAACGATATGATAACGCACGCCCGGCAAATCCTTAACGCGTCCGCCCCTGATAAGGACGACGCTGTGTTCTTGAAGTTTGTGCCCTATTCCGGGAATGTAGGCGGTTACCTCAATGCCGTTGGAAAGCCTGACCCTCGCGATTTTCCTCATCGCGGAATTGGGTTTTTTGGGCGTATGCGTCCTTACCGCCGTGCAGACCCCGCGCTTTTGCGGCGAAGAATTGTCGGTCGCTGATTTTTTTAAGGTGTTAAGCCCTTTTTGAAGAGCCGGCGCCTTCGACTTTTTCCCCGACATTTCGCGCCCTTTCCTTACGAGCTGATTAAAAGTCGGCAATTTCTCTCCTCCTTTCCCTGTGGAATTGTACGCCGTATTTACACGCACACAAAGCGATTATATACCGAAAAACGATAAAAGTCAACCACCCCGAAAAAATTTCACCCGAAATTTCTCCGAAAACGGGATTTCGGCGCGTCAGATTTCATCCCGCGACGCCATCCCCGTTCCCGCCGGAATGAGTTTGCCGATTATCACGTTTTCTTTAAGCCCCAAAAGCGGGTCCACCTTACCGTGAATCGCCGCCTCGGTAAGCACCCTCGTCGTTTCCTGGAATGAAGCCGCCGATAAAAAGCTGTCGGTGGCGAGCGACGCCTTCGTTATCCCCAGCAAAAGCGGGCTGTACGTCGGATGCTCTATCTTTTCCCCGCGTTTTTTGCGTTCGTCCAAGTCCGCGTTAATTCTGACGACTTCGTTTTTGTCAATCGCCGACGTGGGCAGAAGGTAACTGTCGCCGGGATTTTCAATCCTGACCTTGCGCATCATTTGGCGGACTATAACCTCAATGTGCTTATCGTTAATGTCGACGCCCTGCAAACGATAAACCTTCTGGACTTCCGCGATTATATAGTTTTGCACCGCCTGTTCGCCTTTCACGGAAAGAACGTCGTGCGGGTTGACGCTCCCTTCCGTTATGGGGTCGCCCGCGTCAATCCTGTCGCCCTCGTCCACTTTCAAACGGTAGCCGAACGGTACGGAATAACTTTCCGCCGTGCCGTCGTCGGCGGTTACGGTAATGTGCCGCGTCTTCTTTATCTCCTCCACCTTGACGGTGCCGGCAATCCGCGACATAATCGCGCTGGATTTGGGGCGGCGACTTTCAAAAAGTTCCTCGACGCGCGGCAGACCTTGCGTAATATCCTCCGCGGAAACGATACCGCCCGTGTGGAACGTTCTCATTGTAAGCTGGGTTCCGGGTTCGCCTATGGACTGCGCCGCGATTATTCCGACGGCTTCCCCGATTTTTATGGGTTGACCGTCCGCCAAAGACGCCCCGTAGCATTTCGCGCAGACGCCGTGACGCGCCTCACAGGTAAGCACCGAACGGATTTTAACCGATTTTACGCCGGAATTGGCGATATACTGCGCGTCTTCATCCTTGATTAGACGGGTGTTGGGTACGACGATGTTTCCGGCTTCGTCCTCAAAATCCTCAACCAGGAATCTGCCCTTCAGCCTTTCTTCCAGCGGCTCGATAAGCTCCTTGCCCTCGCGAATTTCATAAACGTCGATGCCGTTTTCGGTACAACAGTCGTCCGTCCTTATAATCACTTCCTGCGAAACGTCCACAAGCCGGCGGGTAAGATATCCGGAGTCCGCCGTGCGCAGGGCGGTGTCCGCCAAACCCTTTCTCGCGCCGCGCGAGGAAATGAAGTATTCCAAAATATTCAGCCCCTCGCGGTAATTGGAACGAATCGGGATTTCAATCGTTTCGCCGGACGTATTGGCGATAAGCCCCCTCATCCCCGCGAGCTGGCGAATCTGGTTTATGCTTCCCCTCGCTCCGGAATCCGCCATCATGTAAATCGGATTGGATTTTTTGAGGTTGTCCTTGAGCGCGTCGGAAACCTCGGCGGTCGCGCTGCTCCACACTTTAAGAACGGCGTCCTTGCGTTCGTGGTTTGAAATGAAACCTTGATTGAAATAACCGTTTATTTCTTCCACTTTGCTGTCCGCTTCCTCGAGAATTTTCTTCTTCTTCTCGGGGATTGACGCGTCGCTTACCGCGACGGTTATCGCCGCCTTCGTGGAGTATTTGAACCCCAAAGCCTTAATTTTATCAAGCACCTTCGCGGTGACGGAAGTTCCGTGGATTTTTATACATTTGTCGATAATCTGCTCTAATTGGCTCTTTCCGACTTTGAAGCTGATTTCGAGGTCCAAAGCGCGTTCGGGGTCGCTCCTGTCAACGAAGCCGAGGTTTTGCGGGATATGCTCGTTAAAGATAATCCTCCCCGCCGTCGTCGTAATGATTTTCGAGCGTCTTTCCTCGTTGATTTCTTTTGTAACGCGAACCTTTATGGTGGAATGAAGCGAGATTATCCCCTCGCCGTATGCCATCAAAGCCTCGTCGGAATCGCGGAACACTTTCAAGCCGCTTTCGCCGTTTTCGGTTTTATCGGCGGATTCCTTCAAATCGTTTTCGTCCACCGTCAAGTAATACGAACCCAACACCATATCCTGCGTGGGAACGACGACGGGGCGCCCGTCGGACGGTTTAAGCAGATTTTTGGCGGCGAGCATAAGAGTTTTCGCCTCGTTGCGCGCTTCGTCGGACAAAGGAAGATGAACCGCCATCTGGTCGCCGTCAAAATCGGCGTTGTACGCGGTACAAACAAGGGGATGCAGCTTTAAGGCGCGCCCCTCGACCAAAACGGGCGAGAACGCCTGTATTCCGAGCCTGTGAAGCGTGGGCGCGCGGTTCAAAAGAACGGGATGGTCTTTAATCACGTCTTCCAGCACGTCCCAAACGTCGTCCTTCGTGCGTTCTACCATTTTGCGCGCGTTCTTTATGTTGGCGGCCTTGCCGCGCTTTACAAGCTCCTTCATCACGAACGGCTTGAACAACTCAATCGCCATTTCTTTGGGTAAGCCGCATTGATCCATCTTCAGGTCGGGGCCCACGACGATGACCGAACGCCCGGAATAATCCACGCGCTTGCCCAGCAGATTTTGGCGGAAACGGCCTTGCTTGCCTTTCAGCATATCGGAAAGCGATTTCAGCGGGCGGTTTGACGGGCCGGTAACGGGTCTTCCGTGCCTTCCGTTGTCGATAAGCGCGTCCACCGCTTCTTGCAGCATACGCTTTTCGTTTCGTATGATTATTTCCGGCGCCCTGAGTTCTATCATTTTGTAAAGGCGGTTGTTCCTGTTGATAACCCTGCGGTAAAGGTCGTTCAAATCCGAAGTCGCGAAACGCCCGCCGTCGAGCAGCACCATGGGGCGTATATCGGGGGGAATGACCGGAATTACGTCGAGCATCATCCATTCGGGGCAGGCGTCGCTTTTCCTGAACGCTTCGATAACGTCCAGCCTCTTCAAAAGTTTGAGCCGTTTTTGCCCCTGCTGGGTGTTTTGAAGCTGTTCTTTCAACTCGCGGGAAACCCATTCGATGTTATTGACCCATTTGTCCCTCGGGTAATTTCGCGCAAGCGTGCTTTCGCTTTCCACAAACAACATCTCTATATATTCGGAGCCGGTAAGCGTTTCGACGGTTTTGTAACCGCTTTTCCTGCGCTTGATATTCAGCGGGACAATAATTTCCTCATAATCCTTGCGGCTGATTTCCGTGTTCTCCGCGAACGACGCTTCTTGTTTGGTATAGCCCGATTCCTCGTTTATGCCTTCCGGGAACAGCGTTATAATGCGAAACCGCTTGGCGAGATAATCCTCTATTTTTTCTTCCGTCAAGCCCGTTATCAGCGCGAAATCCCTTTTGTTGGCCAAAATATACTCGTCATAGCGGTAATTGCCGTATTCGGAAAGCAATTCCTTAACCGCCTCAGCGCCCATTTTGGCAAAAAAATCGTCCTCGTACCGCTCCTTCATATCCACATATTCTTTTTCGGAAAGGAGCTGCGCCTTTGAAAGCGTGGTACGCCCGTTGTCTATAACCACATACTTGGTAAAATAAAGCACCTCTTCCAGCCGTTTCGGGGAAACGTCAAGCACCTGCCCTATGCGCGAGGGCGTTCCCCTGAAATACCAGATGTGCGAAACGGGGGCGGCTAACTCGATATGCCCCATCCTTTCCCGGCGAACCTTGTTGCGGGTGACCTCGACGCCGCAGCGCTCGCATATCTTCCCCTTAAAACGAATACGCTTGTATTTGCCGCAATTACACTCCCAGTCCTTTTGCGGTCCGAATATCTTTTCGCAGAACAAGCCCTCACGCTCCGGCTTTTGCGTGCGGTAATTGATGGTTTCGGGGCGTTCGACCACGCCGTGGCTCCACCCGCGAATCTGCTTCGGGGAAGCGAGACCTATTTTCATGGAATTAAACGCAGTAGCCAATTCAGCACCTCCGGTCAATAATCAACGGCGCGAACGCGCGTCGCCGCCATCTTGTCGGTATCAGTCGGAATCCGTTTTTTCGTCGTCTTTCTCGTCGTCAAAGTCTTCTTCTTCATCGTCGTCGTCGTCATAATCGTCGTCTTCATCGTCGTCGGTGAAAAAGTCGCTTTCCTCAATATCGCCCGTAATATAATTTTCGGCAAGCTCGGCGTCGTCCGCGACATAATCGAAATCATCCGCGCTGACGACCCCCGTTTCCTCCTCCTCGTCGAAGGTTTGCTTCAAATCTATTTCGTTCTCGCCGTCGTCAAGGACTTTCACGTCCAGACCCAGCGACTGCAATTCCTTGATAAGCACCTTGAAACTTTCGGGAATACCCGCTTTGGGAACGCTGTCGCCTTTGACGATGGCCTCATAGGTTTTCACGCGGCCCACTATGTCGTCGGACTTAACCGTGAGTATTTCCTGCAAGGTGTACGCCGCTCCGTAGGCTTCGAGCGCCCATACCTCCATTTCGCCGAATCGCTGACCGCCGAACTGCGCCTTACCGCCGAGCGGCTGTTGCGTTACCAGCGAATACGGGCCGGTGGAACGCGCGTGAATCTTGTCGTCGACAAGATGATGCAGTTTAAGGTAATACATATACCCGACCGTGACGGGGCTGTCAAATTTCTCCCCCGTGCGCCCGTCTATAAGTTCCGTCTTGGCGTGACCCGGCAGCCCCGCTTTTTCGAGGCAGTCCAAAACGTCCTGCTCCGTCGCCCCGTCAAATACCGGCGACATGATTTTCCAGCCTAACTTTTTCGCCGCCCATCCCAAATGGACTTCAAGCACCTGCCCGATATTCATACGGCTGGGAACGCCCAGCGGGTTAAGCACGATGTCAAGCGGCGTTCCGTCTTCCGGCATGAACGGCATATCCTCCTGCGGGAGTATGCGCGAAACGACGCCCTTGTTCCCGTGCCGCCCCGCCATCTTGTCGCCCACGGAAACCTTACGCTTTTGCGCGACGTAACAGCGCACCACTTTTATGACGCCGGGCGGAAGCTCCTCGCAGTTGTCGCGGTCGAACACCTTAACGTCCACGACGATGCCGCTTTCGCCGTGAGGGACTTTAAGCGAGTTGTCGCGTACTTCGCGGGCTTTTTCCCCGAAGATGGCGCGCAGGAGTTTTTCCTCCGACGTCAATTCCGTTTCGCCCTTCGGCGTCACCTTGCCCACCATTATGTCGCCGGACTGCACCTCCGCGCCTATACGGATAATTCCGCGCTCGTCAAGGTCTTTGAGCGCCTCCTCGCCGAGGTTCGGAATATCGCGGGTTATATCCTCCGGACCCAGTTTGGTGTCGCGGCATTCAAGCTCGTATTCCTCTATGTGAATGGACGTAAAAACGTCGTTGTAAACCAGCTTCTCGTTTATGAGGACGGCGTCTTCGTAGTTATAGCCTTCCCATGTCATAAAGCCGATTAACACGTTTTTCCCGAGGGAAATCTCGCCGCAGTTCGTGGCGGGACCGTCGGCGATTATATCGCCTTTTTTCACCTTATCCCCTTTTTCGACGATAGGCTTTTGATTTATGCAGGTCCCCTGATTGGAACGCTTGAATTTTGTCAGCTCGTATACCGTCTCTTCTTCTTTTTCGTCGGTAATTATTATCTCGTCGGCGGTAACGGAAGTGACCTCTCCGTCCTTTTCCGCCGTCAGTATAACGCCGGAATCCATCGCCGCCTTAAATTCCATTCCCGTTCCGATTATGGGCGATTCCGTCACCATGAGCGGCACCGCCTGCCGCTGCATATTCGCGCCCATGAGCGCGCGGTTGGCGTCGTCGTTTTCAAGGAAGGGAATCATCGCGGTCGCCACGGACACAACCATCTTCGGGGAAACGTCCATGTACTCCACGCGTTCCCGCTCAACCTCAAGAATTTCATCCTGGTATCTGCCCGTGACGCGCGCGCGCGCGAAACGACCCTGCTCGTCCAGCGGTTCGTTTGCCTGCGCTATGGTATAAATGTCCTCGACGTCGGCGGCCATGTAGACGACTTCGTCAAGCACCACGCCGGTTTCTTTATCGACCTTCCTGTAAGGCGCCTCGATAAAGCCGTACTCGTTGATTTTCGCGAACGACGCCAAATAGGATATAAGCCCGATATTCGGTCCTTCCGGAGTTTCAATCGGACACATTCTGCCGTAATGGGAATAGTGTACGTCCCGAACCTCAAACCCGGCGCGTTCGCGCGATAATCCGCCGGGACCGAGAGCCGAAAGCCTGCGTTTATGCGTAAGCTCGGCGAGAGGATTGTTTTGGTCCATGAACTGGGAAAGCGGCGACGAACCGAAAAATTCTTTTATGGCAGCGACGACGGGACGAATGTTAATCAGGGAATTGGGGGAAACGTTTTCCATGTCCTGCGCCTGCAAGCCCATTCTCTCGCGGATTACGCGCTCCATTCTCGCGAAGCCTATGCGGAACTGATTTTGAAGCAGCTCGCCCACCGAACGTATACGGCGATTCCCGAGGTGGTCAATATCGTCAATCGTTCCCACGCCTTCGCAAAGGTTGATGAAATAACTCACCGAGGCGAAAACGTCGTCAAGGGTGATGTGCCTGGGAACCAGCCTGTCCGCGTTTTCTTTCAGACTCGCCGCGAAATCCCCCTTCTTCCCGCCGGCTTCGAGAATACCCCTCAGCACGGGGAAGGATACCTTTTCGTTAATTCCGCAGGCGACGGGGTCAACCCCCTTGGGGAGATAAGGTCTTATATCGACCATGCCGTTGCCGACGACCTTCACGGCTTTGCCGTCAACGTCGAGCAAAACTTCCATAACTCCCGCCTGCTCTATTTCCCTTGCCGTGTCAAGTTTAATCAAAACACCCGCTTCAAGTATAAGCTCGCCCGTAAGCGGATTTATCACGGGCGCGCCGGTTTTGTGTCCCGTAATCCTTGACGCCACACCGAGTTTTTTATTGTATTTGTATCTGCCGAAGCGCGACAGGTCATACCGTTTCGCGTCAAAAAACAGCGTGTTAAGATGATTTTGAGCCGATTCAACCGTGGGCGGCTCACCGGGGCGAAGTTTCTTATAGACCTCCAACAACGCTTCTTCGGTATTTTTGGTCGAATCCTTCTGCGTGATTGTCTGGTAAAGCCGCTCGTCCTCCCCGAACAAATCGGAAATATCGTCGTCCGTACCCTTCCCCAAGGCGCGGATTAGGGTCGTGGCGGGGAATTTCCTGTTTTTGTCAATACGGACGTAGAACACGTCGTTTGAATCCATTTCGTATTCCAACCAGGCGCCCCTGTTCGGAATGACGGTCGTCTTGAACAGCTTTTTGCCCGTTTTGTCATAATCGAAACCGTAATACACCCCCGGCGAACGCACAAGCTGCGAAACGATTACGCGTTCGGCGCCGTTGATAACAAACGTACCCGAATCGGTCATCAGCGGGAAATCCCCCATGAAAATCTCGTTTTCGACGACCTCGCCCGTTTCCTCGTTTTTGAGATGAACCATAACCTTAAGCGGCGCGGCGTAGGTAACGTCGCGCTCTTTACATTCGCTGATGGTGTATTTAGGTTTGTCGTCAAGCCGATAATTTATAAAACTCAGGGACAGCTTTCCGTTTGAATCGGTAATCGGCGAAACATCCGCGAACACCTCCCTGATTCCCACGTCCAGAAACCACTTGTACGAGTTTTTCTGCACCTCGATTAAGTTGGGCATTTCAAGCACCTCGTTAATCCTGGAAAAGCTCATTCTCGTGGTTTTCCCAAGTTGTACCGGTTTAACGTTAACCATAGGCTTTTTCCTCCTTGTGTTACGAACGCGGACTCCGACGGCGCGCACCGTCTTATTTATGGGTACAATATATCATTATATTACCGATTATACTTTTTGTCAAGCGTTTTCACGATTTTTACCCAAGGAATTTTTATATTTTTTTTCGGAACTGCCCGTCATTTCAAATAATTGCCGAGCATCGCCATAATTTCGCCGAAATCGAGCGGTTTTCCGATGTGTCCGTTCATACCCGCTTGAAGGCATTTTTCAATATCTTCGGTGAAGGTGTTTGCCGTCATCGCTATAATGGGAACGGTTTTTGCGTTCGGAACGGGGAGCGCGCGTATGCTCCGCGTCGCGTCGTAGCCGTCCATTTCGGGCATCTGTACGTCCATGAAAATCATTTCGTATTCATCCGGCGACTCACCGAACATACGCAGCGCCTCCAAGCCGTTTTCGGCGCAGTCTATTTTCAAAAGCGTGTGTTCGAGCAGCGACGCCACTATTTCGCGGTTAATCTCAACGTCTTCCGCGAGCAGTATCCTGCGCCCCGCAAACTGATTTACGGAAATTTGAACCGTTTCCTCGGAGTTTTGGACGTTCGTGCCTTCCCCGCGTTTTACCCGAACGGTGAAGATAAAGGAGGCGCCCTCGCCGAGCGCGGATTCAATCCTGATATCTCCGCCCATCATTTCCACTATCCGCTTGGAAATGGCAAGCCCCAACCCCGTGCCGCCGTATTTGCGCGTGGTGCTGCTTTCCGCCTGACGGAACGGCTGGAAAAGGCGCGCTTGCTGTTCGGGGCTTATACCGATGCCGGAATCCGTTACGGTTATCTTTATTACGCACACGCCGTCGTTTTCTTCCGTCAAAGAGGCGTCCAAAAGGATAAACCCCTCTTCCGGCGTGAATTTCACGGCGTTTCCCAGAATGTTGGTGATGACCTGCGACAGCCTTTGCTCGTCCCCCGCGAGGGTTTCGGGTATGTTTTCGTCAATCCGCAGATTCAATTTCTGCCGTTTTTCCTCTATGCGCAAACTGACGATATTAACGACTTTTTTAAGCGTTTTTTCAAAATTAAACTCGGACGGCGACAATTCAATCTTACCCGTTTCGATTTTTGACATATCCAGTATATCGTTTATGACCCCGAGGAGATGCCCGGACGCTTCCTCTATGCGCCGCAGGCAATAGTTTTTGCGGTCCAAATCGCCGGCGGATTTGCCTATGTTTGTCATGCCGATTATGGCGTTGAGCGGGGTACGGATTTCGTGGCTCATGTTGGCAAGAAACTCGGATTTATAGCGGCTGGTCTGTTCCGCGAGTTCCTTGGCGGCAATCAGCTCGGCTTCGAGCGCGCGGGTTTCGGTAAGGTCGATACCTATGGCGGCGACAATCGAATCCTTTATGGCGAAGCTGTTTATGTCAAGAATACGCCTGCGCCCGTCCTTGCTTTTCAGGTGAACCTCGTGGCTCGCGCCCCCTGAAAGCGCCATCGGAATAAACATATTTTTAATGTCGTTGACTTCTTCCTCGTCGAAAATAAGGCTCATTCCCCCGGCGATAATCTCGCTTTCCGTGTAGCCGGTAAGAGCCGCGATAGCGGGGTTCGCGTAGGCGAGGCTGCCGTCTTGAAGGGCGTATACTATGCTTACGGGAGCGTTTTCGACTATGGAAGTTTGCAGTTCCATGGTCTTTTGCTCAAAAACGCCGGACAGGATACTGGCGAACAGCGTCGAAAGGCTTATTTCGCTGTCGCTCCAATTTTTGCCGCCCCCCTCCCTTGAAAAGTCAATCACCGCGTACATTTTACCTTTGACGAATATGGGCGTGGTTATATAGTTTTCAAAGCTGACGCGGTACGGCGCCAAGGTTTCTTTGATTTCGGGGTCGTTGGAGTGAAGGCAGGCGTCTTTCCCCACGCCGGGCTTTAACCCGGCAATAAACGAGTACATTTTGTCGCCGAGCGGCATTTTTCCGCCTATGCGCGACGAAAGCCCGAGTTCGGGCTTTATGTACTCGTTGGCGCAAACGAGGGTATACCCGTCGTCTTCAAGCAGGAAAAGCAGCGCCTGCGGGATTCGCATAAATTCCCCAATCATGCGAAGCGTGTCCGTAATCAGCGCGTCCGTATCCGAGTCTGACAAAAAGCGGCGCGATATGTCCGCCATCAACCTTTGCTGTTCAAGTTCTTTCTCTATTTCAAGGGAATAGGCGCGTCCCGTCCTCCCGGAAATGACCATGGAAATCATCGCCGCGATTATTCCGCCGAAAGCCGCCAGGACGATTAAATAACCCATGACGCGCTGTCTTTCGAGCGAGGTTCCTATATCGACCCCCGTGAACAAAATACCGACGACCTCCCCGTCGGTTATAATCGGGGAATAGCACGCCGCGTACATTTTGCCGAAAAGGTTGAGTTCGACTATGTGTTTGTTCCTCTGACCGAGTACGGTCTCCGTCACGTCGTTCGGGGCGTCGGTTCCCACCATGCGACTGCCGGAAAAATCGGTTACGGTGGTGCTTATGCGCAGGTTGTTCTGGAAAACCGTAGCCTCGCAGCCCGTCCGTTATTTGAATGTGTCCACATAATCGTTTTTTGAAAGGTCAAAGCCGCAGTTCACAATGAATATCAGCGCGTCGCCGTCGTAAACCGGCGTGCTTGAACTTACGGAGAGAAAACCCGTGACCGGGTCGACCGAAACCGCGCCCGCGGCGAAGCCCGTTTGCAGAACGACCGAAATGTTCGTGTGGGCGGAAATGCCGCCAATTCCCGAAAGACCGCCGTCGGTTCTGAAAACCATGGCTCCGTCGGGGTCGTATATGCTCACATAATCCACACCCGGCGCCAAACCGGTCAAATCATTTTTAAGAGCGTCATATTTCCCGTTTTTGAGGGAATTTACAATGTTTACATCGTTGACTATCACGTCCGACCACTGCAAAGCCCGTTCTTCAAGCTCGCCCAAATAATTGACGAAAGAGCGGTTCGCCGTGTCCGCCTGTTTCAGCGTAAGCTCCGAAATCATATACCCGGTTTCAAACTGGACTATCAGGATAACGGCTCCCAAGGTGACGATAAACACAAATACGAGAAGAAAATAGGCTCTGTTCTTTCTTTTTTTCACAGACATGGAATACCTTCCTTATAAAGCGGTCTCCCGAAAATCCCGTCCCGGCGATTGGCGGGGGATTGCCGCGATAACACACCGTAAATATAGCATATTATCAGGTGAATGTCAATCCACCGATTTCAGCGATTCCGCCATATTCACTTTTTTCAGATAAAAATGCATAAACACCGACACGATTAACGAAAACGCTGTTGTCACCGCCGCCGCGAAAACAAAACTCAGCGGGGAAATGTTCCTCCCGAACATAACGTCGTTCACCTCCGCCGTCTGAACGACGTAACGTGACAGCCCCACCCCCGAAAACAGCCCCAACGCCGTTCCGAGCAGCGTAAGGAACAGATTCTCGCGGAAAATGTACATATCCACTTCCAAATCATAAAAACCGAGTACCTTTAAGGTGGATATTTCGCGGATACGCTCATGGATGTTTATGTTGGTCAGGTTGTAAAGCACGATTACGGAAAGCGCGCCCGCCGCGGCTATAAGTATGACGATTACCGTGTTAAGCGTGTTTATCATTTCCTCAAATCCGCCCGCGAAGTCGCTGATGTAAACCGTGGATAAAGCGAGGTTTTCTTCCAGCAGACGGCTTGCCATTTCATCCTGCTTTTCGGGAGCGCCGCCTTTGAAGAAAACGGAGCCGTATTGCGGTTCTTCCCCGAATAACTCATAGTAAACGCCTTCGGTCATGCGCAGATAATGCCAAGCGTAATTTTCGGAAACGCCGCCGATTTTAACCGCGACGCTTTCGGTTTCGGATTTGCGGAGCGCCGCCGCGCCGCCGCTTTGAACGCCGAGAAGTTTTGCCGCCTTTTCGGTTATGACCGTGCCGCACCGGCTTAAATCGTATTCTTCCCCGCTTGTCCGATTACGCATAAGGAAATAATCGCCCGCCCTCTCGGCGTCTTTTACGACGACGATTTCCAGTTCGACGCTTTTCCCGCCGTTTTCGCACGACATAACCCTTTCGTAAGCGTAGAGGGTTTCGCAACCGTACTCGTCGTAAACCGCGTTCAGCTTTTCCGCGTCCGATTCGCTCATTTCCGGGTCGATTACCGAATACCCCGAATACATGGCGATTTTCCCGAATTGCAGCTTCGCGACGTCGCCTATGCAGTCCCTGAGCGCGAACCCCGTAAGCGTCAGGGCCGTGCAACCCGCAATCCCGATTAACGTCATAAGCATACGCTGCTTATACCGGAAAATATTCCTGAACGTGACCTTGTCCGAAAAACTTATGCGCTCCCAGATAAAGCCTATTCTTTCGAGGAATACGCGCCTGCCCTTGCGGGGGGCTTTCGGGCGCATCAGCGAGGCGGGGCGCTCCGAAAGCGCCTTCCTTATCGAAAGCAGCACCACCGCCGCGATTAAACCGCCCGCCGTGAACATCGAAACCAAAGACAGGCTCAGGTCGTAGGGCGCGGTTATGTCGGGGAAGTTATACATCATCTGATACGCCGTGATAATTACGCGGGGGAACATCTTCATCCCGAACAGCAACCCGCCCGCGCTTCCCAAAACCGCCGCGCTCACCGCGTAGAGCATATACTTGAACATAATCACGCCGTTGCCGTAACCCAACGCTTTGAACAAGCCCACCTGAATCCTTTGTTCCTCCACCATTCGCGTTACGGTGGTGGAACACACAAGCGCGGCGACAAGCAGAAAAAATACGGGGAACGCCTTCGCGATATTCCCTATTCTGTCGGCGTTTTCCCCGTATTCGGCGTAACCCGGGTACCCGTCGCGGTTGAATACATACCAAACCGGTTCTTCCAAATCCGCCAAATCGCGTTTCGCCTGATTTATTTTCTCCTCGGCTTCGGCGAAACCTTCGTCCGCCTCCCGCGAGGCTTTTTCGTAATCCGCCGACCCCGACCCGTATTCCGCCAAACCTTCCTCATATTCGGCGATTCCGCCGTCTAACGCGGCGCGCCCTTTTTCATATTCCGACCAACCGTAATCCAGCGCCGCGCGTTCCCCCGCCAACATTTCCTCCCCGTAAACGGCGGCCGCCCGCTCATATTCGGCTTCCCCCGCGAGTAACGCCGCCAGGGTTTCGTCAAGCGTCGCCTCCCCCTCGTCTATGTCGGCTTTGGCTTTATCCAATTCAGCCTTCGCGTCGTCAAGCCGCTTCTTCGCGTCGGATAACTCCGCCGTCGCTTTTTCCTTCGCGTCGTTTAATTCGCTTTCGGCTTTTTTTATTTCCTCTTCGGCTTGCGCCGTAATCCCGTTCAGCCGTTCGGCGGAACGCCGCCTTCCGGCTTCCTCCAAAGTTTCCTCAATCCGTTCGGCGGCGGCTTTGTACCCGTCGGAATAACCGTTAAACTCGCGCAATTCGTCGAGCCGCAAATACACTTCCGTGTAAAATTCATACTTGAAATTATCGGCGGGAATAAATACGGCGAACTGTATCTGCCCGTTACCCACCACGGTGTACCCGCGAGCGTCGTCATTCGGATAAAGCGGGGTGCGGCAAACCCCCGTAACGGTAAAAACGTCGTTTTTCAGGAACTCGCCGATATCGCCGTCACTGTCGCCGTGTATTAACGTGATTTCCTCGCCGATAACGGCGGTGTCCGTATACTCCCTTCCGTCGACCATACATTCGTCCGCTTTTTCCGGTAACCGCCCCTCGATAATTTCAATTTTATTCAACGACGAATCTCCGTCGGGGATTGACATAACGCGAACGACGCTTTCGCCGTCCTCTTTTTGTAAAATCAAATCCGAAAAATACGAAGGGTATATTTTCCCGCCGTAACCGAGGCTTTCGAGCGCGGCGACGTCGTCCCCGTCAAATCCGAACGTTGAAACAATCCGAAAATCCGACAGCTCCAGCCTGTTGTAATAGTTCTCCGCGGATCGGCGCATATCGTCGGGCGACGCCGTTATTCCCGTAAAAAACCCCACTCCGAGAGCCATTATCGCGAAAATCGACAAGTAGCGCGCAAACGACGCTTTTATTTCCCTGACGGCGTTTTTAATTACGGTTTTGTTCATTTGTCACCATTCTATTTCCTCAATCGGCGTGGGATTTTGATTTATAAGCTCCCTGCTTACCCTGCTGTTTTTCAGTTTGATTACCCTGTCCGCCATGGGCGCGATTGCCGAATTGTGCGTTACTATCACAATGGTGGTTTTATCGCGGCGGCAGGTGTCCCAAAGCAATTTCAAAATCTTTTTCCCAGTGTCATAATCCAACGCGCCGGTGGGTTCGTCGCATAAAAGCAGTTTCGGCTTTTTCGCCAACGCGCGGGCGATGGCCACCCTTTGCTGTTCCCCGCCCGAAAGCTGAGAGGGGAAATTGGCGATTCGTTCGGTAAGCCCGACTTTTTCAAGGATTTCCTTGGCGGGAATAAAATCACGCACGGTCTGCGCCGCCAATTCCACGTTTTCTTTCGCGGTGAGGTTCTGGACGAGGTTGTAAAACTGGAACACGAAACCCACGTCCTTCCTGCGATAGGAAATCATCTCCCGCCGCGAATACTCGCTTATGTTCGCCCCGTCCACGAAAATGCCGCCTTTGTCGTTGACGTCTATCCCGCCCAGCAAATTCAGCACCGTCGTCTTCCCGGAACCGGACGGTCCCAGAATCACGGCAAGCTCGCCCTTTTCAACCGTGAAATTCACGCCGTCGGCGGCGCGTATTTCCATTTCGCCCATCTTATATGTTTTCCTCACATCGGTAAACGCGATAAAACTCATGGCAACCTCCGTTCGGTTTTCAGGAGTACCCGACCACTTCAAAACCCTGTTCCGCCGCCCAATAAGCCGCGTAGGAACCCTCCGCGCATTTTACGGATTTAAGGTTCACGCAGCCCTCAAAAGCGTCGTCCGCGATAAACGTAATCCCTTCCGGCAAGCTTATATCGGTAAGGCTTTCGCACCCCGCGAAGGTCTTGCCGTTTATCCCGACAATTCCGGCGGGCAGCGAAATCCTTTCCAGAGAGCGGCAGCCGCGAAACGCGTGCGTACCGATATATTCAAGCGAAAGCGGCGGGTTTATATCTTCAAGCGAGCAACACCCGACGAACGCGTGCGTCTTTATTTCTCTTATCGTTTCGGGAAGAAAAACGCGCTTTAACCGGGCGCAGTCTTTGAACGTGAATTTTTCGATAACCGTCAGCCCGTTAAGAACCTCTACGCTTTCTATGTACCCGCACTCCGCGAACGCCTGCGCGTCCGCGGCGGCGACCCGCTTATTATTTACATATTGCGGCATTTTATGAACGGTTTCTTCGCCTATATACTTTTTGAGGATAATCCCGCCCACGCAAGGCTCATAGTCGTAGATTAAATTCTCTCCGCAGCCGTTTTGCTTCGCCCAGCTCAGCGCGTATGAATTTCTCGGACATCTTATCGAGGCGAGCGCGGGGCATTTATTAAAGACGTTATAGCCTATTTCGACAAGGCTTTCGGGTAAAATAACGCGCTCCAACTTCGCGCAACCGTAAAACGCGGCGTTACCGAGTTTAAGCGTTTTATCGGGAATCCTTATCCGCGCCAGCTCCGAACACCCCAAAAAGGCTTGCGCGCCGACGCGTTCCAGCCCCTGGGAGAGTTTCACCGCGCTAATCGCGCTGTTTGAAAACGCGCCGTCCTCTATTTCCTTTACGCTGTCCGGCAGGCTCAAACGTCTGACGGTTTTATTTTCCCGGAAAGCGCCGCCGCCGATTGCCGCGACGACCCCTCCCCCTATCCGCTCGGGGATATAAAGCGTTTCCTCGCCGCCGTTACAGCGGGTAATGACGACGCCCTTCGCGTGTTCCGAATATTCGTAAATCATTAGGCTTCCGTTTACTTTCCCAAAATCGCGTCTTTTATTTCGGGGAAAGACCAGCTCAATTCGCGCCTGTTGAACAATCCGAACAGTTCGCCGCCGCCCGAAACCAAGCCGTTGTCCCACCAAAAACAGGGAATACCGTATTCGCGCCCTTTCCCGAAATAATACTTCGCCCAGTTTGTGCGGGCTTCGAGATTATCCTTGTTAAGCGCGCCGGTTTCCCCGATAATGACGGCGACCCCCTTATCCGTGAACACCTCTTTTATCCCGTCGAACAATTCGTTAATGGAGCGCGTGCTGCCCTCTTTTTCCAAAAGCCATTTCGCTCCGCCCGGCATTTTCAGCGCGAAAGAATACGGCAAGTAGGCGTGAACGGACACAATCAGTTTATCGTCGTTTTCGGGCAGTTCAAGGCTCTCGAAAATCCATTGCCCGTCGCCCGTTTTATCAGCCGAAGCGGCGTAACCCGTCACCATAAGATGCCTCAGCTTGTTGTTCCCGCCCGACCCGCGCACGGTCTTGACGAAGGCGGCGTTAAGGCGGTTGACCACCATTCGCGATTCCTCCGTGCCGCCGTTCCACTCATACCGCGTGCCGTGCAGTCTGGGTTCGTTCATTCCCTCGAAAATAAGTTTCTCGTTATAATCGGCAAACCGCGCCGAAATTTGCCTCCACAGCGCGGTAAGCTGTTTGGTGTTTTCCGCCTCGTTTTCTTCGTCGGGGAAAAGCCAGCTTTCGTGGTGGGTATTAAGAATACAGTACAAGCCGTTGTCAAGGACGTACCCCACGACCTCTTCCACCCTGTCCATCCAAGCGGAATCGACTTCATAATCGGGGGCGCCGCCCAGATGTTTCCCCCATGAAACAGGCAGACGCACCGCGTCGAAGCCCGCTTTCTTAATCTCTTCAATCATCTCGAAAGTCGTTTTCGGGTTCCCCCACGAAAGCTCGGAATTCAAGCCCTCGCCGGAAGTGGCGTCCAAAGTGTTCCCCAAATTCCATCCCGCCTTGATTTCTTTGATAAGCTCCGTCGAAGGGATATTCCGCATTTTTTGCGAATCCGCGCCGCCCGACGCATCCCCCGCGGGCGCGCAGGCGGACGTTCCCGCCATAATCGCGAAAGACAGGACGACCGCGAAAAATTCGCGAAATTTTACCCGGAACCTTTTCGGCGCGGTGTTATCGAAGGCTGTCATAACTCATCCCTCATAAGTGTAAATTTTTACGCTTTCTATGATAATATCACTGACGGGTTTGCTTTTTTCGCTGTTCGGATTATCCGGGTCGGAAAGCGCGACTTTTGCCGCCGAAACGGCGTCCAGCACGTCGAAGCCTTGAATTGTCTGTCCGAACACGGTATAACCGCCGTCCAGCGACGGCGTTCCGCCGCTCTTGTATTTTTCGATAATCTCGTCGCTCAGATTTTCGCGGAATTTTGTCATGCCGTTATAAGTGTTGATATTGCTGTTGTAAATCAACTCATAATACTTCAATGTTTCCGCGTCCATTTCCGAACGGTACTTGTCTATGACCGCCCTCGCGTTGTCGGCTTCGTTTTTGTAATAATCCGCGTTTACGTCGGCGGGCTCTCTCCGTTCGGTGTTGTTTACTATATAAAACTGCTGGGAATTGCGCCCCAACGAGTTTGCCATGCACAAAGCCCCGTAAAAATGCCGCGCGTTATACGCCCTTTCGACGGCGAAGGTTTTTTCGTTAGGGTCGGACATTCCGTCGCCGTTGGGGGAACCGCCCTGAATCATAAACCCCTCGACAACGCGGTGAAATTTCTTCCCGTTATAGTACCCGCTTTCGGCTAAATCAACGAAATTTTCCACCGCGACGGGGGCGCATTCCGGCAGCAGTTTAATCCGTATATCCCCGTAATCGCGTATGCTTATATCGGCGTATTTGTCGCCTTTTTCAAGTTTAACCGCGCCTGTGTTTCCGCCGCTCAAATCGGTGACGCCGATAAGGGGAACTTCCGCCGGCGCGCACGCCGCCGAAACGAACGCCGAAACGAGCGTCGCGGCGATTGCGGAAACCGCCTTCACTTTTTTCATAACCCGTCCTTTACTCGTCGTGAACCGTTCTGTTTTCGACTATATACGCTTTCAGGATTCTTATCCTCGTGCGGTTGCCGCCCGTTTCAAGCACCACCGTGTCGGTATCGGGTTTAATATCGATGACTCTGCCGATTATCCCGCCGGCGGTAACAACCTCGTCGGCTATCTGAATACTTTCGAGCATTTCCTTCGCGCGTTTTTTTCGTTTACCTTCGGGGCGAATGAGCAGGAAATAGAAAAGCGCAATCATAACCCCGAAAGACAACAACAACGAAAGCATGGCGCCCCCTCCGTCGCCTTCCGCCCCCGCGGCAGCCAAAATCAAATATTCCATGTTTTTCTCCTTTTTTTATTCTTTGTTTTATCTTATTATATAGTTATCGTATCCCATTTGGGAAAACGCCGAAACGACCTTTTCAATATCGCTTTCGGACAGCCCCGAAACATCCGCGCAGGGAATTATTTCGAGCTCGCCCGTTTGTCTGGCAACCTTGTCGAACACGCTTTTGACAAGCTCCGAAAGCTCTTCCGGCGTCGAAACGTCGCCGCCTGTCGCCGCCGTTTCCGATACGGCGCGGTTGAATATCAAAATCGCCCTTCTCGCGGAAAGCGAATTTTTGGCGCGGAGAATTTCAGCCGTTCCCGTCAGACCGCCGCCGTTTATGACGTCGCCCACCGATATTTCAAGGATAACGTCCGCGTCGGGCGACTTTTTTGAAACTTCGTTTATTAAATCCGCCAAAGCGGAATACCTGGTTTTTTCGTTCGTTACTTTCGAGGGGAGGATTGTCAAATCATAGGCTCTGAAATTCGGGAACACCACGTTCGCGAAGATAATATCGACAAATCCCGCCTCATAAAGCTCGGCGGTTATCTTTGAAATATACGCCTTCGTCCCCGATAAAAACGGGTTAGCCCACGGCTTCCCGCCGTTTTCCCACCGGTCGTCCAACCAAGCGTAACTTTCGTCGGCGAACCGATACGACACATCTTTTATTTTTTCGGGGGCAATCTTGTCTTTAAGTGTGCTTATACGCGCGATGGGCTTGATTCCCGCGTTGGAAAAGCCCTCGGCGATTTGCTTCGCCGTGAGGTTCCCCGCGACTATATCCTCGTCGTCCGCTATATCGGGAATGTTGCTTTTATAGAGCAGCTTCCCCTCCTCGTCTTTCATCTCCACGACGACCGCCTCATAGCCTTCGGATTTGGCTTCCTCAATGAACGTTGAAAGCGACGCGAAACTCGCTAAAATATTGGCGCGGGCGTAAATCGTTTTGCCGATGGGTTCGGAAGGCTTGGGCTTCGGTTCGCTCCCGGCGGAATCCGTCGGTTCCGCGCTTTGCTCCGAGCTTTCGCTGTCACTTTCGCTCTCACTCGGTTCGGGCGGAGGGTTATAATCGGAAACGTCCTCCGTGCCGCCGCCCCCCTCGTAATTGAACACCGTGTCCGCGATGGTATAGCCGACAAAAACCAACGCCGCGACGACCGCCGCCATTACGGAAAATTCGGCGATTACTTTGAATTTGCTTTTCTTCTTTTTATAGAGGTTTTTTGAACGTATTACCTTCCTCCCGTAACCTCGCTTTGACATACCTTATCTCTCCCGTAAACCGTCGCTTGCCGCCGCCGTCGGCGACTAAATGGACGCCGAATAGCCGACAAACGCGTGCAGCGCCAGCGAAAGAATCCCGATATAAATTACCATAATCGGCATACCCCTGAAAGCCAACGGAACCAACTCGCTGTTAAGGCGCGGGTGCGCCACGTAAAGCAGGAACCCCGCCACCAAAAACCCCAATCCCGTTCCCAGACCGTATCCGAGATAACCCGGCAAACCCGAACCGGACTGCGAACTTATGAACAGCGCGCCCAAAACGGCGCAGTTAAAAACCGTAAGGTGAACGAACTTTTTGATTTTCTTGAAAAGGTTATGGAAAAATCGCCATACCGCTATAAGGCTTGATAAATACAGCACCCCGATAATCAATATATACAACGCCGGCGCCAACGCCGCGTAATACTCGTGACCCCCGTAAGCCCTGTCCAATCCCCACGCCGCGATTGAGGACAGCGTCGTTATGTAACACAACCCCAGCGTGAATCCGATTACGCTTGAACGTTTACGTGCCGCGTAAATCAATATGTTTATTCCGAGCGCTCTCTCGAAAATCGAGTTTTGCAAAAAAATCGAAAGCAGAGCCGCCGACATGAAACTCGCCAACATTATTGAATTACCTCCTTTATGAACTCCTGGCGCTGTTTTTCTTTTTCGGCTTTTTCGGTTCTTTTCCTTTTGTGGCTGTTATAAGCGGCGCGGCACATTCCCGCCGCCGCGCCCGTGATAATCAGCCCGCCGAACGTGGTTTCAAAAGCGGGGATATAAAACCCCGCGTTCAAATTCATCCAGCCCACCCTGCCGTTCACCATAATGTCGCGCAGCGTTCCCACCAGAATACATACTATGTCAAAACCGACGATATACCCCAAAAGCTCTATTGTCATCAAATGGGGCGGGCGCAGACAAAATCTTGTTTCGGTTTTGGTGAGGATAAGCGGGTTCACCGCCAGTATGGGAAGATATAATCCCAATTCCGCCGTCGCCGCTTCCCCGAATACGGCATTCAGCGCGAAATACGCGGGAATGTAAACCAGCCCCGCTATCAGCGCGTAAATTATCACGCGGATGGTGTAAACGATTCTCTTCGGAATAAACCGGCATAATAAAACGCTGAAAAACGCGATAATCGTAAAACCCAGACTGAGCGACAGACTTTTTTCAAAATCCGTGGCGCACGCCGCCACGGGAGTTATGGCGATTCCGCTCATCAAAACGATATTCTGACGCACCAGCCCGTCCGAAAGCCGCTGTTTATTTTTCTCCATCTTCCGAAGCCTCCAACACTTTCGCGTCATTAACCGTCGGCTCTTCCGCTTCGATTATTTTCGGTTCCTCTTTGTCGGGCGAACCTATCACGACGACGTCGTCGTCGTCAAGGAGCAAAGACAGCTTCAAAGGGGTAAGGTCGTCGCCGGGCTCCGGCGGTTCGGGCGCGTCCTCTTTTTTCCCGGAAATCTCGCCCGGTTCTTTTTTCTTGAAGGTTTCGCTCAGTTCTTTCACTCCGTCGCGCAGATTTTCAAAGAAATTTATATCGGCGGCTTCTTCCTTTTCTCTCTCTTTTAATTTTTTCTTCTCCGCCATAATCCCGATTTTTTCTTCAAATTTTATCAAAAGACCCTGATTTTTCCTTTTTATCTTAACCACCCTGTTATCGATGGGAGGCATATTGTAATTTTGCCTGACAATCGCTATTTCCTGCGTATCGGAAAGACCGGGGCGCATTTTCGCCTCGTCGCCCCTTTTGGCTTTTTCCCTTATCCTCTCATAGGAGTTCAGCCTGTTTTTGACGAAAACCGCCGCGTACTTTATTCCGCTGATTGTCTGCCCCGCGAGAATGTCGGAACGCTCCGTCATGGTATTCACGAAAAGCAGGGCGAACGCGGGCGAACCGTCCACCTTTCCGTATGTGCGGAAAAAGGCGACGGAGGAACCCAAGAGAACGCCGTAATAAATTTTCCCCAAAAATGTTTTCGGAAGGGTTTGAGGGTCGTTCGCGAGAAACACCAATATGAACAAAAAATACCCCGAAACCATCATTGAGAGCGTGGAATTTATAATTCCCCTCTCGTCGGTCAAAACCCCCGAGAACAGCATATTCACGAAAAGCGCGGGAAGCGTCACCGTCGGCGACACCGAACGCCTTAGCATAAGGCAGAAAGCGCAAACCAGAATCACAAGAATATGCACCGTCCCCATCGCCCCCATGAAATTGCCCATGAGGACGTCGAACGGCTCCGTCACGCGGTTGGGGTCAAAACTCGAAAGCGAAATGGAATCAATCTTCCCGAAAACGGGGAGGTGTTCCCGCGGTTTCGGAAACAGCAACATTCTCCCCGGATAGCATATAATCAGAAAAGCGAACACCACGGCGGTCGGGTTGAATATATAATTGTTCTTGCCGCCGAAAATATGCTTGATTCCTATTGTCAGCGCCGAACCGAAAAACACCGTGGAATAGTTTACCCCCGACGGCATGAGCAGCGCGATGCACATTCCCGCCGTTATCGTGGAAAGGTCTTTCGGATTGTATATCTTTTTTGAAAGCGCGCAGCCCGCGATGTCCATCAAAATCGCGCCCAACGCCGAAACCGCCATCATAACGGCGGCGCGGGGACCGCTGTTCCAAAACGCGATAACCGCCAGCGCGAGAAGACACAAAAGCTGCTCGGAATAAACCTGCGACGGCTTTATTCCCTTTTTTACGCCCGTGTTTTCCGACTTGACGGAGTTTTCGCCGTCGTAATCAAACTTTTCTATTATATCCTTATCCACAGGCAGCCTCCGAAACCCCTTCGAAAAAGTTTCTTACGCCCCGCGCAATTCCGCAACGGCTTTCGCCATATCCGGCGAGGCAAACAGATGCGTTCCCGCGGTGAGGATGTTCGCACCCGCCTTAACGGCCAAGGGCGCGGTTTTTCCGTTAATTCCGCCGTCGACCTGTATGTCGGTGTTCAAACCCTTTTCGTTCAGGGCGGCGCGAAGCGCGGCGATTTTATCCGCCGTTTCCGGAATAAAGCTCTGACCGCCGTAACCCGGGTCCACGGCCATCACGAGGAACATATCCGCCAAGCCGACGTAAGGGAGCGCCTCTTCAAAACCGGTTTCCGGACTTAACGCCAAACCCGCTTTAATGCCCAAACTCTTGATTTTTTTCAACGCTTCGGAAATATCGCAATTACTCTCCGCGTGAACGGAGATAATATCGCTTCCCGCCGCCGCGAAAAAAGGGATAACCCTTTCGGGTTCGATAACCATGAGATGCGTGTCGAAAATAAGAAAACTTTTCTTCCTGAGCGACCTGATTACAATATCGCCGATAGTCATGGGCGGCACAAAAATACCGTCCATAACGTCAATGTGAAGCAAATCCGCCCCCGCCTCCCCGGCGCGATTGACCTCGTCGCCGAGCGCTGCAAGGTCGGAATTTA
>JAIRWE010000155.1 GCA_031253365.1 Oscillospiraceae bacterium
TTGTTTTTTTTTTTTTTTTTTGTCTATTTTGCACAAACGAAGTTGCCTATTGACTTATCGGCTTAAAAATGATACAATGTGTGCGAATAATACGGACAGTTTCAGGATATTAAAAAAAATGAAAATACCGTTCCAACCCAACGCGGGCAAGCGGCTCGCGATAGAAACCGATTTCGGCGTGTACGCGAGGTACCCCGTCAGAACCCATGTTATAATGAAGGACGACGTTCCGGAAGACGTGCTGGATAAATATGTCCGCGAATATGTCGAGGAAGGCGACGCCCTGTTCATTTCCGAAAAAATCATAGCGATAATGCAGGGGCGGGCTTTCCCCGTCGATGAAATAAAACCGACGCGCTTGGCGAAATTCCTGTGCAAATTCGTGTACAAGCCCGATTACGGCATAGGGATAGGCTCCCCCGCGACCATGGAGCTTTGCGTAAGGGAAGTGGGGCGGGTGAAAATCGTCTTTGCCGCCGCAATCGCGGGGATATGCAAGGTTTTCGGCAAGCGCGGGGTTTTCTACAAAATCTGCGGAATGAAGGCGCGCGCGATTGACGGACCCTGCGACTACACCCTGCCGCCTTACAACACCTACGCGAAAATGGCTCCCGACAAACCGCACGAAGTCGCCGCGCGCCTCGCCGGGCATATAGGCTGCGACGTCGTGATAATCGACGCGAACGACATCGCCGCGACGGTTCTGGGAAAAAGCCGGAAAGACCTGCCCGACGCTTTCGGCGAACAGGTGTTCGCGGATAACCCCCTCGACCAGTGCGACCAGCAAACCCCGCTCGCGGTCGTCCGCAAGACCGAACCGCCGCCGCCGCCGTAATCCCCGAACGAAAACGTAAGGAACCCCCGACAATGAAAATTGCGATATTTACGGAAACGTGGCTGCCGCAGATTAACGGCGTCGTCACGCACATAAAAACGCTCAAAGACGGTTTGGAGAATTTGGGGCACCGCGTTTTGGTCGTCACCGCCGACTCCACCGTTAAGCGGCATTATATCTCCGACGACGTTATGTACTGTCCCGCCGTCAGGCTTAAAAACCTTTACGACTACGACGTTTCCTCCCCCATAAGCGTTGACCGTATGCGGCTGATTGCCAAATTCGAGCCGGACATTATCCATATTCACAATGAATTCGGCATAGGCATTTCGGGCATACTTATATCCAAGGTTCTGCGTATTCCTCTGGTATACACCCTGCACACCATGTATGAGGAATATATTTATTATGTGGCTAACAAAAACTTCGGGAAATTCGTTACCAACGCCTCTTATCAGTACGCCCGCGCCCTGGCGCATACCACGGGCGCGATTATCGGGCCTTCGCCCAAGGTGCGGAATTTTTTCAAAAAATGCGGCGTGAAAAAACAGATAAGCGTTATCCCGAATTCCGCGGAGCTTGAAATATTCGACCCGGAAAAGGTCGCTCCCGAAACCGCGCGCGGGCTGCGCGAAAAATTCGGGTTTTCTGAAAGCGACGTCGTCTTTTGCTTTTGCGGGCGCCTCGGAAAGGAAAAGAACATATCCCTCCTGCTTTCCTTCTGGGCGGGGAAGGTAAGGGGCGGCGACGGCTTCAAACTGCTGATAGTGGGCGGCGGGCCTTATTATGAAATCCACAGCGAGGAAATCGACAAGCTCGGAATATCCGATACCGTCGTTCTCGCCGGAAGGATAGAGCATCCCGATTTGCCGCCCTATTACGCCTGCTGCGACGCTTATATAACCGCCTCGCAAAGCGACACCTACTCCATTTCCATGCTGGAAGGGATGGCGATGGGGCTGCCCGTTATCCACATCAAGGACGAGATTAACGCAATCATTCCCGGGGTGAACGGGTATTTCTACAACGACGCCGAGGAAATGTACGGTTACATGAACGCATTTAAGGCGATGAGCCCCGGCGAACGCGCCGAATTCAAACGCCGCACGCGGGAATCGGTGATGTTATCGGGTTCAGCCAATCTTGCCGAAAGTATTCTCGAAATATACGACCAGGTCATAAAAGAGAAGGAAAAGAAGAAGAACATCGTCAAAGCCAACCGTGAAAACAGGGAAAAACTGAAATGAAAAAATACGGTCTTACCACCCCCGAAGGCACCCGCGACCTTCTTTTCGGGGAATGTACCGCGCGGCGCGACATTGAAACAAAATTAACGAGGCTGTTCAAAAATCACGGATTTTCGGAAGTAATCACGCCGTTTTTGGAGTTTTATGACCTGTTCGATTCGTCGCGGCGGTATTTCCCGCAGGAGAATATGTACAAGCTCACCGACGCCAAGGGGCGGCTGATGGTAATCCGCCCCGATTCCACCATTCCGATAATACGCCTTGCCGAAACCCGTTTGAAGGACGAGCCGCGCCCCCTGAAGCTGTGTTACTGCCAGACGATTTACCGCGTCAATCCCAAAGAAGCGGGGCGCGACGACGAAATCGCGCAGTGCGGGATAGAAATAATAATCGGCGGCGAAGGCGGCGAAGGCGGCGAAGGCGGTTACGGGGAAAGCGAGGCGTTGGAGCTTGCCGTAAAAGCGTTGGAACTGGTCGGCGGCGGCGAGGTTCGTTTTGAAATAGGGCATTGCGGTTTTTTTGAACAGTTGGCGCGCGATAATAAAATCAATGAGACCGAGGTCGACGAAATTCGGCGTTTGGTAGAAACAAAGAATTATCCCGAGTTGCTCGCCGCGGGCGTTCCGCCCGATTTACGCGAACTGCCGAAGCTGTTCGGCGGGGAGGAAACGTTCGGGAAGGCGGAAAAATTATTCGGGGACAAGGAGATGAAAAAGCGGTTAAACTCGCTGAAAAGCGCATACGACAATCTGCGGCGGATTGCGGGCGGCGATAAAATCACCGTCGATTTGGGACTTACGAATAAACGCGGCTATTATATAGGGACACTGTTCAACGGCTACACGGAAGGCTTCGGAAAGCCCGTTTTGTCGGGGGGCGTGTACAAAGTGAACAACACCGCCGCAATCGGCTTCGCCGTGAACGTCAGCGCGGCGGCGGCGAACAAAGGGCGGCTCTTGTCCGAAAACATCGCGAGCGGGGATGCCTATGCGGAATAATAAAATAAGAATAGCCCTTACGAAGGGACGGCTTGAAAAAGAGGCGCTCGGTCTGTTCGGGGAAATGGGGTGGGACGTCTCCGCGTTTTCGGATAAGGGCAGGAGGCTGATTTTCACCCTTCCCGGCGCGCAAATCGTGCTTGCGAAAGCCCCCGACGTAATCACCTACGTCGAACACGGCGTCTGCGATTTGGGGATAACCGGCAAGGACATGATTATGGAATACGGCGGGCGGTATTTCGAAGTGGCGGATTTCGGTTTCGGCAGGTGCAAATTCGCGCTCGCGTCAAAAAAAGGCGAACGGGAAAATTTTTTTGAAGGCTGCGAAATAAAAACCGTCGCTTCAAAATACCCGAACGTCACCCGCCGCTTTTTTGAAAGCAAAGGGATGGACGTCGATATAGTGAAAATCGAAGGCAGCGTGGAGCTGGCTCCCCTGCTCGGGTTGGCGGACGGGATAGTGGACTTGGTTGAAACGGGCGCCACGCTGAAAGAGAACGGGCTGGAAATACGCGAGGAGATAGCCGACATTTCCGCGCGCCTGATAGTCAACACCGTCAGCATGAAAATGAAAAAGCCCGAAATAGACGGCTTTCTGAGGCTTGTCGAATCTAAAACACAGGAGAAGGTCAAATGATTAAAGTTTTACGCACGGAAGAGGAAATACGCGGTTTTCGGGAAAACCTGAAAAAACGGAGTACCGACCCCGATTTCGCGGTGGAACGCACGGTTCGCACCATCATCAACGAGGTTAAGACGGGCGGCGACGAGGCGGTTAAGAGCTATACCCTGCGGCTGGACTGCGACGAGGCGCCGTATTACCGCGTCCCGGACGAGGTTATCGCGCGGTGCCTTGAAGAAGCCGACGACGAGTTTATCTCTTCTTTGAAAAGATGCGCGTATAACATAGCCGCGTTCCACGAAAAGCAAATGGACGAAGGCTTTTGCGTAACCGAAAAAAACGGCGTGATTGTGGGGCAGCGCGTTCGCCCCCTCGATAAGGTCGGGATATACGTCCCGGGCGGAACCGCGGCTTACCCGTCGTCGGTGCTTATGACCGCCATTCCCGCCAAAACCGCCGGCGTGGGCGAAATAATCATGGTCACCCCCCCTCGCAAGAACGGCACGCCGAACCCCGACATTATGGCGGCGGCGAAGCTGTGCGGCGTGGACAAGGTGTTCCTTTGCGGAGGGGCGCAGGCGGTGGCGGCTTTGGCTTACGGAACGGCCGAAATTCCGAAGGTCGCGAAAATCGTGGGACCCGGCAACGTATACGTCACAATGGCGAAGAAGCTGCTGTTCGGCTTGGTTGACATCGACATGATAGCCGGACCCAGCGAAATTCTGATAATCGCCGACAAAACCGCCAATCCGTCGTACATAGCCGCCGACTTGCTTTCACAGGCGGAACACGACGTTTTGGCAAGCTCGGTGCTGATTACCGACAGCGATGAAATAGCGGCGAAAACCGCCCGCGAACTCGAAAAGCAGTTGGAGGAGCTTCCGCGCAAGGGAATGATTAAATCCTCCCTCATAAATTACGGGGCGGCGATAGTCGTCGGCAATATGGACGAAGCCGTGGCCTTAACGGAGGAAATCGCCCCCGAACATTGCGAAGTCCTCGCGGAAAACCCGCTCGAATATATAGGCAGGCTGAATAACATCGGCTCCTTATTCCTCGGGGAATACTCCCCCGAACCGCTCGGCGATTATTTCGCCGGCCCGAACCACGTTCTCCCCACCAACGGCACGGCGCGATTCTTTTCCCCGCTCGGCGTGGACAGCTTTTACAAAAAATCCGGCTACGTCTATTACCCCGAATCCGCCCTGAAAGCGGCGGCGAAGGACGTGGCGCTTATCGCGGGGCGGGAGGATTTGACCGCCCACGCCAACGCCGTTAAAATAAGAATCAAGGAAGGGCTGTTTTAGAATGTACGACCTTCCCGAAAAACTGAAAAACTTTACGCCTTACGAACCGCTGACCGGCGAGTATAAAATCCGTCTTGACGTAAACGAAAGTTTCATCGAAATCGACGGGGAAAAAATCGCCGAAGCCGTCAAGAGCGTGAAGTTCAACCGCTATCCCGACCCCTGCGCGAAAGGCGTCACAGACGCGTTCGCGCGGCTGTTCGGGATAGAGTCCGTTCACGTCACGGCGGGCAACGGTTCCGACGAGTTGATAAGCGTAATCACCGCCTGCTTACTGGAAAAAGGGACGCGGCTCCTTTGCTTTGCCCCGGATTTTTCCATGTACGGGTTTTACGCGCGCCTGTATGAGCTTGACGTAATCACGCGGGAAAAACGCGGGGATTTCACCATTGACACGGACGCGGCAATCGAGTTTATAAACGCCGAAAATATCGGCTGCGTCGTTTTTTCAAACCCCTGCAACCCCACTTCGCTGGGGCTCGAAAAATCCGCGGTGACGCGACTCGTCACGGAAACGAAGGCGTTAATCGTCGCGGACGAGGCGTACATGGACTTTTGGGACGAGAAGGAAAGCCTGCTCGCCGACGCCGCGAATTATGACAACCTAATCGTTTTGCGCACCTGTTCAAAATCCGTCGCGCTGGCGGGGATACGCTTGGGTTTCGCCGTTACGAACAGCCGCCTCTCGTCCGCGCTCAAAACCGCGAAGTCGCCGTTCAACGTCAACGCCCTGACGCAGGCGGTCGGCGAGGCGGTGCTTTCCGACGCGGAGAATTACAGGGCGAACGTAGGGAAAATCAAACAATCGCTCGAATGGCTGCACAAAGAGCTTTTAAGTCTGGATTTGTTTGAAAAAATCTATCCTCCCGACGCCAATTTCGTTTTCATAAAGGCGGAAAACGCGCGGGGGATATACGCGCGCCTTCTGGAAAAAGGCATAGCCGTCCGCAATTTCGGCGGTTATTTGAGGATTTGCGCCGGAACAGACGCGGAAAACCGGGCGTTGGTAACGGCGCTTCGGGAAATCCGGCGGGAAGGAGTTGTCACATGAAAAAATTTTTTATCTTCGTTTGCGTTTGCGCGGTTTTGTCGGCTTCCTGCGGGAAATCCGCCCCGCCCCCCGAACCCGCCGACACGTCCGACACGGCGAACCTGTCCGAACCCGCGAACCCGTCCGAACCCGCCGACCTTACGAACCCGCCCGACGCGGCGAACCCGGCGTCGCCCTCCTTCTCCGAAAGGCTGTCCGCTCTGGAACCCTACGAAACGCGCTCCGAAATCATCGATTATTACTTCCCCGAAGAAGGCGGATTGAGCGAGTTTGTCCCCGCCGATTACGGGCGGCTGTACCCCTTCCGCGCCGCCGCTTCGTCGGGCGGCGGTTATTACGACGCGTTTTACGGTCTTATGACCGCCGACGGGAAAATCGTGGTTGACGGCGTATACGGCGACGTGGCTTTTTATGACGCGGACGACGGCTATTATATCCTGCGGACGACTTCAAGTCCCGATGGCTTACCCGATTCCTTTGAAACGGAAACCACCGTTATTGCCGCCGACGGGAAGTATATGACGGGTCCGCACCCCGGCTGGGCAGTCGAACCCGCAGGGGATTATCTTGTCAGAGTAATTGATAATTCCTTTATCCGCTTCATAGACATAAGAAGCGGCGACGTCGTTTCCTCCGGGGAATACGAGAGCTTTTACGTCGGCGGCGTCGGCATTTATTACAGAAGTTTGGACGGCGGCGACGATATAAGCAGACTTCCGGAAGGCGCCGAGGTTGAGCTGTTACCCGACGGAAGACTCGGCGTATACATCAAGTACAACCCCGAAACGTACCCGCAAATACAGTTGGGTACGTGGCATCAAGGCTGTAATGTCGTCTGCGAGCTGAGCGAGAACATCTTTGTAAGGGCGGCGTATGAGGACGTAGTCGCGATTACGGATAAAAGCGGGGAGCTTTATTGGCGGAGCGGCGCGTCCGTTTATATAGACGGTCACTTCCTGAAGGTTGACGACGAGGTTTTCGACCTTGAAATGAACGAGCTGCCGGGCTTTGACACATTCACGAGAATAACCGACAGCCTGTACGCCTTCCGGTTAAAAGACAGCGACGGGGGTTCGTTTGAAGTCCGCGACATTAAAACCGGGAAAAACATTCGCGTGTATTCCGAAACTTGGTTTGGACACGCAATTATGATTACGCCCGAAAGGTTCTTTTCGGACGGTCTCATATACGACATGGACGGGAACAGCGAGCGCGTATTCCCCGAAAACGCGACGTATTACAAAGCGGACGGCGATTTGTTGCTTGTCAGCACAAATGTAACCGGGCTGTATACCGCGACGGGGGAAGAAATCCTCCCGATAAAGTACAAGGCTTTATCTTCCTTGGGCGACGGGCTGTACAGCGTTTCAATCGACAACTACATGGGCGTTATTAACGAAAAAGGGGAATGGCTCGTCAAAATCGATATGCTTAAATTCAGGGATTAGAAAGGATTTCACATGAAAAAATTTTTTACCTGTATCTGCGTTTGCGCGGTTTTGTCGGCTTCCTGCGGGAAATCCGCCCCGCTCCCCGAACCCGCCGACACGTCCGACATTACGAACGCGTCCGAACTCGCCGACCCGCCCGACCCCGCGAACCCGGCGCTGTCCTCGGTCGCCGAAAGGCTGTCCGCTCTGGAACCCTACGAAACGCGCTCCGAAGTCATCGATTATTACTTCCCCGAAGAAGGCGGATTGAGCGAGTTTGTCCCCGCCGATTACGGGCGGCTGTACCCCTTCCCCGCCTGTACCACTTTCTCAAATTACGATTCTTACGGCATATCGTCTACGGGGCTTATGACCGCCGACGGGAAAATCGTGGTTGACGGCATATACAGCGGCGCGCGTTTTTACGACGCGGACGACGGCTATTATATCCTGCAAACGGCTTTATCGCCCGAACGCGTCGGCATTTCCGATTACGCCACGGAAGATACCGTTATTACCGCCGACGGGAAATATACGGCGGGTCCGTACTACGCTTCGGAAGTCAGATTCGCGGGGGATTATCTCATCACGGTAAGGGAGCCGCGCGACGATAACAGGTCTTTTATCCGCTATATAGACATAAGAAGCGGCGACGTCGTTTCCTCCGGGGAATACGAGAACTTTTACGCCGGCGGCGGCGTCGGCGGCGTTTATTACAGAAGTTTGGACGGCGGCGACGATATAAGCACACTTCCGGAAGGCGCCGAGGTTGAGCTGTTACCCGACGGAAGACTCGGCGTATACGTCAAGTACAACCCCGAGACGCACCCGCAAATGCAGCTGAATATGTGGAACGGGGATTGTTATGTCGTCTGCGAGCTGAGCGAGGACATCTTTGTAAGGGCGGGCGACGACGCAGTCGCGATTACGGATAAGAGCGGGGAGCTTTATTGGCGGAGCGGCGCGTCCGTTTATATAAACGGTCACTTCCTGGCGGTTGACAACGAGGTTTTCGACCTTGAAATGAACGCGCTGCCGGGCTTTGATTGGTTTGTAAAATTAACCGACAGCCTGTACGCTTTCCGGTCAGGCGAAAGCAAATCCGAAGTCCGCGACATTAAAACCGGGAAAAGCGTTTTCACGTCCTCGCCTTATCTTGATATAATCATGGTTGCGCCCGACAGATTCCTTGCGGAAGGCGTCGTATACGACATGGACGGGAACAGCGAGCGCGTATTCCCCGAGAACGCGGCGTATTACAGAGCGGACGGCGGCGATTTGTTTATTGTCAGTATTTATGACGAAAAAAACCCCACGGTTCTGTCGGGGCTGTATACCGCGACGGGGGAAGAAGTCCTCCCGATAAAGTACAAGGCTTTATATTCCTTGGGCGACGGGCTGTACAGCGTTTCAATCGACGACTACATGGGCGTTATTAACGAAAAAGTGGAATGGCTCGTCAAAATCGATATGCTTAAATTCAAAGATTAAAGGCAACAAGAAAGGAGTTCACATGAAAAAATTTTTTACCTGTATCTGCGTTTGCGCGGTTTTGTCGGCTTCCTGCGGGAAAGCCGCGCCGCCCCCCGAAGAATCGACCGCGCCGCCCGCTTCGGAATCAACGACCGCGCCGCCCGCTTCGGAATCGACGACCGCGCCGCCCGCTTCCTCCGGGGAAGGCACCCCCGGGCTGCCGTCGCTCACCGAGGAAACACTGCCGCGTATCGACGGTTCCACCGCCACAATTCCGCTGGGCGAGGCGCTTGTCGCGCTTTTGCTTGACATTCCCAGGAGCGAGGCGGCAAAGCTGATTAATTTCAGCGGGACGAACAGTTCCTACACCTATCTTGCGGATGGAATAAGAGACCTGTTAATATCCTACGAGCCGCCCGACGAAGCGTTAAGGTATAAGGAAGAGGCGGAATTTGAGTGGGATTTGGCGCCCATAGGCAGGGACGCCCTCGTGTTCATCGTGAACGATTCCAACCCCGTTGAAAACATAACGGGCGAGCAGGCGCGCGAAATCTATACCGGCGAAATCACCAACTGGAAGGAGCTGGGCGGCGCCGACGTTGAAATCGAACCTTTCCAGCGCAACGAAACGTCCGGGAGCCAGACGCTGTTCATAAAACTCGTAATGCGCGACGTCGCCCCGATGACGCCCGACAAGCGGTACGTTCAAGCGGGAATGGCGGGGTTGATTGAGTCGGTCGCCTCCTTCAACGGAACGGGAGCCGCCATAGGCTATTCGGTGTATTATTACGCCCAAAACATGAACCCCGCCGACGGGCTGAAATTCCTCGGCATCGACGGCGTTTACCCCACGCGTGAAACCGTTCGCGACGGCTCGTACCCCTACGTGAACGACTTTTACGCCTGCGTTTCCTCCGCCGCCGAAGCCGACAGCGTTCAGCGGAAAATATTCGACTGGCTGCAAACCGACGAAGGCAGGCTGTTAATCGAAAACGAGGGGTACGTGAGCGTCGGTTAAGAAAAGGAATATCCCCCCGTAACGGGGGGATTTCCTTCACCTTGCGTTGTTCAATCCTACCTAAACTATCTGAGTAACTGCAAGATTGCCTGCGGCGCCTGGTTCGCCTGCGCCAGCATTGCCTGAGCGGCTTGCTGTAAAATGCTGTATTTCGTGTATTCAACCATTTCGGTCGCCATGTCGGTATCGCGGATTTGCGCTTCCGCCGCCGTGATATTCTCCGTCGTTACCGTCAAGCTGCTGATCGTATGCTCGAGCCTGTTCTGCATTGCGCCGAGCGAGGCGCGCTGCCGTGATACCCGCGCAATCGCGTCGCCTATCCTGTCCATGGAATCCCGCGCGGTGGCGACCGTCGCGACGTTGATTGTCGCTATTCCGATTGAAGCCGAGTCCATCGCGTCCACGTTGAGCGTCACTCGCTGTTCCGTGGCGTTGTTCGCCCCAATCTGGAAGGTCAGCCCCTCTCCCGAACCGAGCTCCTTGTCCGCGCCTACGCCCGCGCCGGCAGCCATCGTGAACCCCGTCCCGAGGACGTAGTATCTCATTTCGGTGTCATCAACAACCGTTGTGGTAATGTCGCCCCATCCCGCGTACACGCCCGCCGTCGCGTCTACCGCCGCGGTTACCGCGTCAAGCACGCCGGTGCTGTTCAAAGACAGCCAGTCCAATTCATTCTCAACCAACCAATCCATCACATCGTTGTAATACTTGTTCGCAATCATCGACGCGATATGGTCGATGTCGGTATTTTTTATTCCCGCCACATCGGTCGCTGCGGCAATCGCCGCGCTGATTAACGCCGCTCTGGTCGTCCCGCCTTTGGTGTCCATGAGCAACGTCGATACCGCTTGTGCCACGGTCGTTACCAAATCGTCCAACTCGGTTTGGTCCAAATTCTCGAAGTCGTAGCTGTTTATCGCCAGCGCCACCTTCGTGTTGGCTTTGAACACGATGTCCCCGTCCGGTCCGTCCGTCGCGCCGTTCGAGCCTAACTCCACCTTATAGTCCAGACCCGCCTTCGCCAAAATCTTTTCGATGTCGCCCGCGTTGTACTCTACGCCGGTAGCCAAATGCAGGATATACTCGCCGTTTTTAATCCCCAGCGTTTCGTCGTTGAAATTGACCTTCTCAACCCATTCCGCGCCCTTCGCCACGTCCGTCAGCAGCGAGATGTTGCGCACGTCCACGCCGTAGTTGTTCGCGATAATCCGCATGGTATCCGCGTATTTCTCGGTCGAACCGGAAGCGCCCACAAGGTACTTATCAAGGTTGCCGATTGTCGCGGCGTCGTTCAAGCTCGGCGAGCTTGCCGCCAGTTTGCTGGTCTTCGTGGTGAAAAGCGCCTCGTCGCTGAACGCGAACACGCCGTATCTAAGGGTCAGGGTAAGCTCCGCGGGGATGTATTGCTGGTCCGTGTCCTTAAACTGCACCGCGCCCTTAATCAGGTCGTTGATTTGCCCCTGCGAGTAGCTTTGCCCCTTCGTCAGGTTCAAGGTCAGGGTTTTGCCGTCCTCGCTCCACTCCGCGTTCTCACCGCCCAAGCCCGACGCGCCGTCCTTTATCCAAAGGGAAACGCCGGTGATGTTCGAGGTGATAATTGCTCCTTCAAGGGTAAGGTTCGCGCCGTTCAGGTCGCCTTCCGGAAGGTAGCCCGGGTCGCCCGCGCTCAACAGGTTGGTGAGGTAAATGGCGTACCGCGGTCCGTAAGAGGTGCTGGTGGCGGTCATTCCGCTCAGCGAACCGTCGAGCAGTTTGATTCCGTTGAAATCGGTCGCTTTGGCGATACGGTCGATTTCGTTCTTGATTTCCTCAATCTCCATCTGCATATAGTCGCGTTCTTCGTTCGAGTAGGTGTCGTTGCCCGCCAGAACAGCCAGTTCCTTTAATCTCTTGAGCATTCCGTGGGTTTCGTCGAGGGCGCCTTCCGCCGTTTGAATGAGGCTGATACCGTCGTTCGCGTTGCGGATTGCGGCGCTTAAACCCTTAATCTGCGCGCGCATTTTCTCAGAAATCGCGAGCCCCGCCGCGTCGTCCGCCGCCCTGTTGATACGGAAGCCCGAGGACAGCTTTTCCGTCGCCTTCTTTGTTCCCAGAACATTGACCGCCAATTTGTTATTGGCATTGATAGCGTTTAGGTTGTGTTGAACAATCATTCCTGCCATGGTGTTTTCCTCCTTGTACTTTCCCCTCCGGCGTCCCTGCCGAAGGTGTTTGTTACTTACCGGAAGTTAGGTGAAAACTTCCGAAAGGTCTTTGTCGACCCTCACAAACATTATATCGGTTAAATTTTCGGGAAACTTTAGCGGTTCGCCGAAAATTTTAACAAGGAGGAGGAACCGCCGCGTCACGCCAGCTCGCTTTGTTCCTGCAAAAACGACAGGAATCTGTTCACGCCGCCGCCCAGCTTTTTGACCTGCCGTGGGCGTTTTCCCTGCGCGTCCGACACGTCAAAGAAGTCGCAGTTAAAGGTTTTGTCGGTTATCATAAACGCGTCGCTCCCGAAAATCCCTTTCCCCATTTCAAGGTATTCGTCGCCCCAAAAGCAGCAGTCGGCGGCGTCCACGCCGCGTTCGCCCTCCAAGTGTTCCATGATAACGTCCACGTTGTCCGACTTTGTTCCCAGCCCTATTTCCAAAAACTTGGCGTCGGTGGTCGGCTTGACCGCCAGTTCGTTTTGCTCCCCGATAAAGACGGCAAGGTCGAACAAACCCTTTATTCCCGAAAAATACCCGTGCTTCCTCAAGCGCGCGTTGAGCAAATCCAATTCCCCGCCGCTGAAATAAAGGCGGTCGCCCCGTTTTATGCCCGGTTCCAAGTCGATTTTGCAATAATTGTCGCGGCTGAACACAATGTCGGTGTTGTAACCGTATTGCTCGAACATATGCTCGTGCAGCTGAAAACAGGTTCTGTGCAAAGCCGACAGCGTCCTTTTGTCGGGCAAAATCCCGTCCATGGCGACGACGTCGCCTTTTTCGTCGTAGTTGTAATTGTTCGCGCCCCGCCCCAGCCCGAGATAAAGGTTCGCGCGGAGCGGCGGCGGAAAGCTTTCCGCCAGTTTGCCGCCCGCTATGTTCATGTAACTCGTGCCGCTGATAACCGCGAGTTTGACGCCTTTCATCAGGAGCGGGAACATCGCCCCGATTACCTCGTTGGCGGGCTGCGCGCGGGACAGCACGGCGGTGCCGTCCCAGTCAAAGAAAATCACTTCGTATTTTCGCATATCACACACTCCTCCCCGTTTAATCTGTACGTCTTGCCGTACAGCTTAATGTCAAGCGGTTCCCCGCCCGAATGCCGCACGCTGCAGCCGTTTTCCCCGACCGAAATATGAAGCCGCCTTCCCCCGAACGTCAGACGGAAACGGTATCCGCGCCAACCTTCCGGCACATACGGCGAAAGCTCCAGCCTTCCGCCGTTCGTGCGGACCCCCGCGAAACCGTAGACGACCGACAGCCACGAACCCGCCATGTTCGCCGTGTGAATACCCGCGTAAAGATTGTTCTGATAATCGTCTATATCCATTCGCGCGCACTCGTCGAAATAACGGTACGCGTCTTCGCGCCTGCCCACCATGCTCGCGACAATCCCGAAAACGCAGCTTGACAGCGACGAATGGTGGAGCGTTATTTTCCGGTAATAGTCGTAATGGCGTTCAATCGTGCCTTTGTCGAAGCACTCGCCGTGCAAAAGCATGGCGAGGACGGTGTCGGCTTGCTTCGCCATTCTGTGCCGCCAAATGAAAAGCGGGTGATAGTTTTCATACAGTAATTTGCGCTTCTCCGGCGCGACGGCGGAATCGTCCCACGGCTTACGCAAAAGGAAGCCGTCGTCTTGCAGGTACACGCGCTCTTTTTCATCGAACGGCAGATACATATTGAAGGCGATTTTTTCCCACAGCCGCGCCTCGTGCGGTTCAAGACCGATTTTTTCGACTAGCGCGCGGTAAGCGTCCGCGTCGTTCTTTTCGAGCCACCGAACCGCGTCCGCCGCGTCCCATAAATTCCCGTAAGCCATGAGGTTCGTGTAAAAATTGTTGTCGACAAGCGCGGTATATTCGTCCGGTCCCGTGACGGAACAGATGCAGTATTTCCCGCCGCGCCCCTCGGAAAAACAGCCTACGTCCGCCCAGACGCGGGCGGTTTCGCAAAGGACTTCGGCGGCTTTTTCCTTCAAATAGTCTATGTCGCCCGTAACCTTCACATACTGCGAAAAGGCGTAAGCTATATCGGCGTTTATATGGTACTGCGCGGTGCCGAGCGGCAAATACGAGGAACATTCCTCGCCGTTGATGGTACGCCACGGATACAGGGCGCCTTTGGCGTGACCCAACTCCCGCGCGCGCGCCCTGGCGGCGTTAAGCGTGTTGAAGCGGTAGTCCAAAAGCGATTTCGCGATTTCCGGGAATGTGTGCGTGAATACGGGCAGGACATAGATTTCCGTGTCCCAGAAATAATGACCTTCATAACCCTCGCCCGAAAGCCCCTTCGCCCCCATTCCCGCTTTGCCGTCGCGGTTCGCGGACTGCATAAGGTGGAACAGATTGAACCGCAGCCCCTGCCGAACCGAGTCGTCGCCGTCGATTTCCACGTCCGCCGCTTCCCAGAAAGCCCGCGCGTATTCCGCCTGCCGTTCCGACAGCGCGTCGAAGCCCGCGCCCGCCGCTTTTTCGAGGGCGCTTCGCGCCGCCGCTTCCGGCTCGCCCTCCGGCTCGTCGAGGCACGAAGCGTAAACGATGAATTTATCCAGCGTCACGGCGCCGCGAAAGGCGTATTCCACGCGACAGGAAAGCTCGTCCGCCTCGTAGCTTTCGGCGGTTTTGTTCCCCCGCGCCGCGTGGAAACTTCCGCAAGCCATCTTCAAGCCGCTGCCCTGTGTATGACCGGAATAAAAGAGCGTGTCCTTTTCGACGGATATTTTATCGGGGACGAGAACCCGCCCGAACGGTCCGTAATCCACCAGCGGATTGGCGACGCGGGTGTGGTTCTCGACGTCGGCGTCCAGCACGGACAAAATCCGGATTTCGCCGTCGAAGTCAAGCGGCGTTACGGAAACGCGCTGAACCATTACGTGTTTGTCCGCGAACGACACGAACCTCGCCGTTTCAACGCGCGAACGCTTCCCGCCGGGGGATTCCCACTCCAAGGAGCGCGTCAGCACGCCGCGGCGCATATCCAGCGAACGGCGGTAATCGCGGACCGCGCCTTTTCGCATATCGAACCGTTCCCCGTCGATAAAAATTCTCGTCGTTTTAAGATTCGGCAGGTTCAGCAGCGACTGGCTGCGTTCGGGGAAACCGAAGTTCCATTCGCCGTACCGAATTTTCGCGCTTTCGTAAAAGCCGTTCATGTAGTTGCCTTCAAGCCCTTCGTCGTCGGGGAAATCGTAACCCTCCTCGAAAGTGCCGCGCGTGCCGATGTAACCGTTTGAAAGCGAAAACGCCGTTTCGTTGCGGTAGTTGTTCGCCCTGTCGAAAGCCGTTTCGGTCACGTTCCACTGTTCAACGGGGTATATGGGCTGTCTTTTTTCGTTCATGTCGAACACCTCCTAACCTTTTACCGCCCCTGTCGTAAGGCTGTCGATAACCTGTTTTTGCATAATCACGAAGAACACGATTGTCGGGGCGACCGTCAGTATTACCGCCGCGAACAACGCCGAATAATTGTTGGCGAACGTGCTCATGTAATAATTCAGCGCAATCGGAACCGTGCGCGCCCTGTCGCCGCTCGTGAGGACCAGCGCGAAATAAAACTCGTTCCATGTGTTTATGAATTGCAGTATCGCAATCGTCGCGAGCCCCGGCTTCGCGAGGGGCAGAATAATCGTCGCGAAAGCGCGGAAGAACCCCGCTCCGTCGATATAGGCGGCTTCCTCAATCTCCGTCGGTATGGTCATATAGTAGCTGAACATCACGAAAAACGACATCGGTATCCCCATAGCCGAGTAGACGAGTATCAGCCCTATTTTCGTGTCGAATATATTCAGCGACGTGAATATCGTGAACAGCGGCTGCGAGATTGACTGCGCCGGAAGAAGCAGCGACGCGGCGATTAACGCGATTATTACCGATTTGAACCTGAACCTGAAACGCTGCGTCGCATAAGCGGACATCGCCACAATCGTCGCGGTCACGAGGATGCTCGCGCCTACGATAACGACGCTGTTGAGGAAATATTTCAATATCGGGGCGTACTTGAACGCGGCGGCGTAATTGTTGAAATTCAGGGCGGCGGGCAAAGACAGCGCCGACGAGTTGATTTCGGAATAGGTCTTGAACGAGCTGACGAAAACCCACATAATCGGCGCCAGCGATATAAATACGATTACAAACATCAAAAGATGTATAAAAGGCGTTCTTTTTTTCATGTCGGTCACCCCCCGTTAAATCAGTTCAGCGTGGTTTTTCCGCCGTCCCTCGACCTGAACATTCGGCGGATGAGCAGCACAAGGGATACGCCGAGTATAATCTGTATAACCCCCACGGCGTTCGCTTTGCCGTAATTGTTTTCAAGCAGCATCGCCTTGTATAAATAGACCGGCAGATTAAGCGTCGAGGTTCCCGGTCCGCCCCGCGTGGTCATGTAGATAATGTCAAATTGGGACACCATCGCGACCGTCGCCAGTACGACGCAGGTTCCGATTGCGTTTTTCAGAATGGGCAGATTGATGTGCCTGTCCACCTGCGACGGCGTAGCCCCGTCGATTGCCGCCGCCTCGTATATATCCTTGTTGACGGCACTCAGTTCGGCTAAAAAAATCACCATGTTGAACGCGGAATAGAATATCCATGTGGCGGTCACCGCCCAGAAAGCGTATTTGGAGTTGCCCAGCAGGTTCGGAACGGGGCGGTCTGTGCCGAGCCGCGCGAACAGTTCCCTGATTACGCCGAACGACGGGTTAAACAGCAGGGTGAACATTATCCCCGTCGCCGCCGTGGGAACGATATTCGGTATAAGGTACGCGGTCCGCGTGAATTTCCAGCCTTTCGGTTTCCTGTGAAGCATAAGCGCCGTAAACAGCCCGACGGAAACGTGGAGCGTCGTTTGCAAAAATACCCATACCAAGGTGTTCTTTACGGAAATCAGGAAATCCTTATCGCCGAACAGAATTTCAAAGTTCTTGAAACCCGTGAAGCTCGGCGGCTCGAAAGCCGTGTACCTCGTCAGGGACGTGGTCGCGACGGTGACAATCGGCGCCGCGTAAACGAACGCGAATAAAATCATGCAAGGCAGAAGAAACAGCGTTATCCAAAATTTTTTGTGCTTAATCATTTTGCTCACCCCCTATGGCAACCTCCGAAAACCTTTTTCAGGCGGTTTTCAAGAAAAATTTTGTCGGACAAGGAAACTCGACGAGTAAGGCTTTGTGCCTTGCGAGGAGAGGTGACGCAGTCCGGCGGAATTTTT
>JAIRWE010000192.1 GCA_031253365.1 Oscillospiraceae bacterium
AGGTCGCCCTCGCCCATTAAGCGGTATTCGATTTTGCCGCTTTCGTTTACCGCGCTGTCCTTTATATGGGTGAACTTGATATACCCGCCGAGGTTTTCGACGGTTTGGGCGGGCGTTTCGCCCGCGAAGCGGCAGGGGTGGTTAATGTCCCAAAGCGCCTGAACGCCGCTTGAGTTTACCGCGTCTAAGACGCCGCGCAGCCGCTTCGTGTCCGCGTAAACGCCGTTCGTTTCGACGACGAGCGTCACCTTAGCCCTTGCCGCCGCGCCTTTGAGCGCGTTCAGCGCCTCGGCGACGACGCCGTCGTCAACCTCGCCGAGCGGCATGGGTTCAAGGTCGCCCAACACGCGAATATAATCGGTTCCCAAACTTTCCGCGAGGGCGATGTACTGCGTGATTTCGGCGATGTTTTCGTTAAAAGCGGCTTTATCTTTAAGGCAGCAGCCCGATGAAAGGCAGGGTATTTCCAGTTTCAGGCTCTTTAACTTTTCCTTGGTTTTGCCGACTTCGCCTTCGGTGAAGGGCTTCGCCTTTACCGCGAAGATTTCCTCGCCCAACCCGCGCACTTCTATACCGTTAAAGCCGAGGTCCTTTGCCATTGAATAGATGTCGGTCCATGAAAAATCCGGACACGCCAATGTGGAAAACGCGATTTTCATTTCTTTGATGTTCCTTATTTAGAATTTTTTTATAATGTCTCTTAATTCGTCCTCGTCCGCGAACTCTATGCAAAGCGTGTTTTTCTTCCCCCCGCTCACTATCCTCACCGTTGTGTTAAGCGACTGCGACAGCGCGATTTCCGCTTCCGCGAAGAACGGCTTCTTCTTTTTCGGCGTCCGCTTTTTCGCAAGGTTTTCTTCCTTTGCCAGCCTTTCGGTTTCGCGAACGCTCAATTCCCCCGCCGCGACCCGCCGCGCGAGCTGCACCACGCGCTCCGTGCTTTGCGCCGCCATAATCGCCTTGCAGTGCCCCTTTGAAATCACGTTCTTTTTCACAAGCTCCAAAACCTCGCCCGGGAGCGTGAGCAGCCTCAGCGAATTTGTCACGGAGGAACGCGCCTTTCCTACCACCGCGGCGACTTCGTCCTGCTTCATCCCGTAGCAGTCCATTAACTCGCGGTAGCCCGTCGCTTCCTCAATGGGGTTCAAGTCCTCCCGCTGAAGGTTTTCTATCAGGGCGATTTGCATGGTCTGCGCGTCCGTAAGCTCCATAACCCTCACCGGAACCTCGGTAAGCCCCGCTTCCCTCGCCGCCCGCCAACGCCTTTCCCCCGCGACAATCTGGTAAACTCCGCCGGAAGACGCGCCCTCCCCGTTAAGCGGACGAACCGTCAACGGCTGAATAAGCCCGTGGTTCGCTATGGATTCCGCCAAAATCTTTATCTTTTCCGGGTCGAAATCCTTGCGCGGCTGTTCGCGGTTGGGCTCTATCTCGCCGATTTTGAGCGTTTGTATGCCCAAACCGCCGTCAAAGCCGTCCACATCGTCAAAAATGCTGTCCAACGCGCTGCCCAGCGCCGTTTTTTTCGCCATAATAAAACCCCGTTCCTTTCACCGCTTTCAAACAGTATATCTGATAACCGCGATTTTGTCAAGGCTGACATTCGTTGTCTTTCGTCTTTTTGTCCTTTGCCGCGTTTATTTTCTGCACGCGTTTCCCACCGCGATAAGCGACACCCCGACGTCCGCGAACACCGCCGCCCACATCGCCGCCAACCCCATAACGCCCAGTATCTGAACGACGGATTTCACCCCGAGCGAAAGCGCTATATTCTGCGCGGCTCTCGCACGGACGCGCCGCGCCTCGTCGAGGGCGCGCAACACTTTGGCGGGGTCGTCGTTCATAACGACTATATCGGCGGCTTCAACGGCGGCGTCGGAACCCAATCCGCCCATCGCCACCCCCACGTCCGCCAAAGCCAAAACGGGCGCGTCGTTCAGCCCGTCCCCGGCAAACATCAGTTTCTCACCCGGTTTCAGACGCGCTTTCAGCTCGGTTAATTCTTCGTACTTATCCCACGGAAGAAGCCCGGCACGGTATTCGTCGATGCCCGTCGCCCGCGCGACAATATCGGCTTTTTCCTTGACGTCGCCCGTCAGCATAATCGAGGTCACGCCCTTTTCCCTCAACCTTTTGACGGCGTCGGCGGAGGTATCCTTCACTTCGTCGGAAATGACGATGTAACCCAAGTATTTTCCGTTCCTTGCCGCGTGAACGCACGTTTCGGCAATCCCCCCCGCGTAATCCGCGCCGAACCGCTTCATCAACTTTTCGTTCCCCGCGACAATCTCGTCGCCGTCCACCAGCGCGAGTATTCCCTCGCCCGAATATTCGCGGCAGGAAGCAATCCGCTTTTCGTCAAGCTCCCCACCGAAGGCGTCCTTCACCGCCTTGGCCGCCGGATGCTCCGAATAATATTCGGCGTGCGCGGTCAGGCGCAGCAGCTCGTCTTTCGCGACGCCGTCCGCCGTAACGATTTCATTCGCCTTAAAATTCCCTTTCGTCAGCGTCCCCGTTTTGTCGAACACCGCCATCTTAACGCCCGAAAGCGCGTCAAAACAGGCGCCGCCCTTCACGAGAACGCCGTCCTTCGCCGCCCTGCCTATTCCGAAAAAATAAGCGAGCGGAACCGAAAGCACCAAAGCGCACGGGCAGGAAATCACAAGGAATATAAGGCTCCTTTTGAACCAGTCGGCAAACGGCGCGTTGAAAAACAGCGCGGGAATAACCGTTATGAGCGCGGCGACCGCCACGACGACGGGCGTGTAGATTTTCGCGAAACGGGTGATAAACCCCTCGACCTTGGACTTATTTGCCTGCCCGCTCTCGACAAGGCGCGAAATCTTTACGGACGCGCTTTCGGCGTATTCCGCCGTTACCCGCGCCTCAATCATCCCGCTGACATTAACCGTCCCCGAAACGACGCCGTCCCCCTCGGAGGCGTCGCGCGGCGCGCTTTCGCCCGTGATGTTTTTCTCGTCAAGCGAGGTTGAGCCGCTTACGATAACCCCGTCCAGCGGAACGCGCCCGCCGGGCTTTATCACGATAATATCGCCCTTTTTCACTTCTTCGGGCTTTACGCGGGCGATTGCCCCGCCTTCGCCGCGAACGTCGGCATAATCGGGGCGAATGTCCGTCAGGGCGGAAATGGATTTTATCGACCTGCCGACGGCCGTTTCCTGAAAAAGCTCCCCCGTTTGGTAAAAAAGCATGACCGCGACGGCTTCGGGATATTCCTTAATCGCAATCGCGCCGCCCGTGGCAATCACCATAAGGAAATTCTCGTCAAAAATTCTGCCCTTCAAAATTCCCTTGACCGCCCGCGCGATAACGTCAAAACCCACCGTCAGGTACGACGCGAGGAACAGCACGGGCAACCGCGTTTCGACGAGCAGCCCCACCGCGAACAGCGCGGCGCTCAGCGCGATTTTAACAATCGGCAAAATAACTTTGCCTTCCCTTTCTTCCATGAAAGCCGCCCTCCTTAAAAGTACACCAAATTAGTATACTATTATTATACGGCGGGGTTCGCGAAAAGTCAAGCGGTTTGACATTTTTCGCCGAATGTATTATAATATGTCATAACGCTCGCATAATCGGAGGTATTCATTATGGAAAGAAGCTGCGGAGTTTTGGCGCATATTACGTCGCTGCCGTCGCCTTACGGCATAGGCACCCTCGGAAAAGACGCGGAGGAGTTCGTGAACGTCCTGCGTCTGTCAGGTCAAAAATACTGGCAGGTTTTGCCCGTCGGTCCCGCGGGCTACGGAAACTCGCCTTATCAAAGCTATTCGGTGTTCGCGGGGGAACCCATGCTGATTGACTTGGACGACCTTGTCGCGAACGGGCTGCTCGACAGGAAAAAATGCGAGGATTCCGACTACGGGGCGGACCCCTCTTTCGTGGACTTTGAAAAGGTTCGCCGCGTCAAAATGCGATTGCTGAGGGAGGCTTTCGCTTCCTTTTCCGAAGACGTCGCGTACCTCGCCTTCGCGAGGGAAGAAGCGGCGTGGTTGGACAACTACGCGCTTTTCATGGCGATGAAGGAGGCGAACGAAAACGCCGCGTGGGACGAATGGGAAGACGGTATACGCTTCCACAGGGACGACGCGGTTAAAAAGGCGCTGGAAGAACATTCCGCCAAGGTGAATTTTTGGAAATTCACGCAGTATTTTTTCCTGCGGCAATGGGAAAAGTTAAAGCGTTACGCCAACAAGAACGGCGTTAAAATCATCGGCGATATTCCCATATACACGGCTTACGACAGCGCGGACGTGTGGTCCGACCGCGAAATGTTCCTGCTTGATTCGGGCGGTAAGCCCACGAAGGTGGCGGGCGTTCCCCCGGACTATTTTTCCAAGACGGGTCAGCTTTGGGGCAACCCGCTGTACGACTGGCAGGAGATGAAAAAAGCCAAGTACCTTTGGTGGACGGAACGCTTCAAAAAATCGTCGAAACTGTACGATATGGTTCGGGTCGACCATTTCCGCGCCTTCGACACCTATTACGCCGTTCCTTACGGGGAAAAAACCGCGATTAACGGAAAATGGGAACAAGGTCCGGGAACGGCGCTTTTCGACGAGGTAAAAAAGGTAATCGGCGATTACCCGATTATCGCGGAGGATTTGGGCGAGATTTTTGAAAGCGTGAGGGAGCTGTTAAGGCAAACGGGGTTTCCGGGAATGAAAATCCTGCAATTCGGCTTCAACCCCGAAAATAAGGACTCGGAACACCTTCCGCACAATTACAAAAAAAATCTCGTCGTCTACACGGGGACGCACGACAACTCCACAATGGCGGGGTGGTTTCAAGCCGCCGACCGCAATTCCCGAAATATGGCGAAACGCTACGTAAAGCCCGTGTTATTTGAAACGAACCACTGGGCGTGCATAAGGAGCCTTTACGCCGGCAACGCCGACTTGGTGATTATCCCGGTTCAAGACCTGCTGGGGCTGGACGACAGCGCGCGTATGAACCTGCCCGGCACGGTCAGCGAAAACAACTGGATTTGGCGAATGAAGAAAGGCGCGCTTAAAAAGCAGATTGTCAACCGCTTGAAGTCGCTGACGGACACGTATTTCAGATAAAGCGCGCCCTGACGATTTCGTCGGCTTTCGCGACGCCGTCTTCCCCCGTTTCCTCGCCGTAGCGGACTTTTGAATAAATCCCGGCGTATTCGCCCAGCTCCCCGAAACCGTCCGAAAGCGCGATATGCGCTTCCACGGTATCGGACGGCGCGACGTTCGCGCCGCGCTTTTTCAGCCGCAGCAGGAATATCCGATAAGACAGGCGGATTTTCTCGGCGGGGCGGGTTTCCCTCCCGTACAGGCGCATAACGGTTCTTAGAGCGGTTTTTTTTCGCTTTTTCCTTTTTTCGTAAACAATATCCTCGAAATAATCGACAAAAGCCGCCGAACGCCTTTCGCCGCGCTTTTTCGGTATAAACAGGGAAATAAGCCGCATTAACGCCGACTTCACCGCGTTCCATATAATCCGCCTCATTTTGTAAAGGGCGAAAAGCACGCCGAAGACATAAACAGCCAGAATCAACAGCCAAAACGCGGACAGGTTCGGAATATCCCCGACGTCTTCTCCGGGCGTCGGCGCGGTTCCCCGCGTTGGTTCCGTGTTCGGCGAAATGAGCGCGCCCAGCAAGGCTTTAACGGCGTCCGAAACCTTTTCCGCGATGAAATAAAAGGCGGCGGCTATGTGGGAGCGGAACGCGAACCCGAACGCGAAAAGCAACCCGACGGGCAGTATCAGCGAAATATTGAAAAGGCGCAGGTTCCTCGGGGTGAGAGCGGCGATGTCCTGTCTGCGGTTGGACTGCCTTGAAATATTCGCCTGATTGAGCAGCGTCGCCGCGATGATAAATTCGGCTATAAAAACGCACGTCAGCGCCGTTCGCGCCGAACGCAGTTCGGGGGCGAAGGCGGCGCAGAAAAACGCCGTCGCCGCCGAAATTATGACAAACGCGAAAAGGAAAGGCACGGAATATATTTCATAAAAATCCCCGGTTCGTTTTTTCAAGCCGAGGACGCAACAATAAGACAGCAAAACCGCCAGAACAAACAGCTCCATGCCGCCCGAAACGCCGCCCGAAAGCGCCGTTTTCCGCAGCGGCAGCACCGTTAATCCGGCGGAGAAAGCCGCAATATCGGCGAAAGCGTTCCAAACGCGCAGCGCTCCGTCTTTCTTAATGACGGCGGCGGGCAGGCTCAGCAACATTCCGAACCCCGTCGCCGCCGCGCCGAAAAGGAAAAAGGCAAAGGCACGCGGCGCGTCAAAGCCCCCCGAATCGAATATCTGCGCGACCAC
>JAIRWE010000121.1 GCA_031253365.1 Oscillospiraceae bacterium
TGAATGTCTGCTTGAGCAGGGGGTCGATACCGTGTTCGGGTATCCGGGCGGCGCCGTGCTGAATATTTACGACAGTCTTTATAAGTACAGGGGGAAAATCCGCCATATTATCACCACGCACGAACAGTACGCGGGTCACGCCGCCGACGGGTACGCGCGCGCCTCGGGGAAGACCGGCGTGGTTCTGGCGACAAGCGGACCCGGCGCGACGAACCTTGTCACCGCGATTGCGACGGCGCAGATGGACTCGGTTCCCCTTGTCGCCGTCACGGGAAACGTGAACCTTGACCTGCTCGGTCTTGACAGCTTTCAAGAGGTGGATATAACGGGGATTACCATGCCCGTCACCAAGCATAATATCCTTGTCCGTGACGCGCGCGATTTGGCGGACGCGGTGAGGCGGGCGTTCTTCATCGCGTCGGACGGACGCAAGGGCGCGGTGCTTGTCGATATTCCGAAGGACGTTACCGCCGCTTTCGCGGATTATGAGCCGACGGGGCGGCGCGTCGCGAAAAGGCGGGAAAACCCCGATTCAGACAGGCAAATCGAAAGGGCGGCGCAGGTTTTGCGCGGCTGTAAGCGTCCTTATATCTACGCGGGCGGGGGCGTGATTTCGGCGGGCGCGGAAGCGGAGCTGGCGTTGTTCGCGGAAATAATCGACGCGCCCGTATCGAGCTCGCTTATGGGGCAGGGGTGCTTTGACCAGACCGACCCCCGTTATATCGGTATGCTCGGTATGCACGGCACGAAAGCCGCCGCCGAAACGCTCGGGCATTGCGACCTGCTTATCGCGCTCGGAACGCGCTTTTCCGACCGGGTAACGGGGGACAAGGCCGCCTTCGCGAAAGGCGCGAGGGTGCTGCATATCGACATCGACGAGGCGGAACACGGCAAGAACGTCGCGGCGCATATCGAAGTCGCGGGGGATTTGAAGGAAATCTTGGCGCGGCTGAACGAAGCGCTTCCCCGCCGCCGCCGCGCCGAGTGGGTTGACGGCGCGAGGCGGCTCGTCGACGAGTTCCGTTCGGCGGAGGCGCAAAAGGGCACGCGGGAATTTCCCGTTACGCCGCAAGCCGTTATTTCGGAGCTTGACCGCCTTACCGGCGGGGACGCGATTATCACCACCGAAGTCGGTCAAAACCAGATGTGGGCGGCGATGTATTATCGCTATAAGTCGCCGCGCAGTTTCATTTCTTCCGGCGGGCTCGGAACAATGGGGTTCGGGTTGGGGGCGGCAATCGGCGCGAAGGTCGCCAAACCGGAAAAGACCGTCGTCAACATCGCGGGGGACGGCTCGTTCGGAATGAATTTAAGCGAGTTGATTACGCTGGCGAAGCACAACATTCCCGTGGTTGAGCTTGTCTTGAACAATTCGGTGCTGGGGATGGTGCGGCAATGGCAGAGGCTGTTTTACGGCAAGCGGTTTTCCGAAACCACGCTCGACCGCCGCGTCGATTACGTAAAGCTGGCGGAGGCTTTCGGGCTTACGGGTATGAGCGTTCGGCACGCCGAGGACGTTACGGTCGTTTTGGAGCGGGCGCTTGAAATCGCGAAAAGCGCGCCGGTTCTTGTGGAATGTGCCGTAGACCGCGATTTGAACGTGCTTCCGATGGTTCCGGCGGGCAAACCGATTATCGAACCGATTATGGAAATCGAGGATTAAGAACGCTATGAAAAAGCAGGTGTTCGGCTTAAAAACGGAAAGCGGCGCGGACGCTCTCAGGCGCGTGGCGGGGGTATTCAGCCGCAAAGGCTGCGGTATAGACTCGCTGCGCTTGGAGCCGGACGAGCCGGGGTTTTCGTCCGTTACGCTCACGGTTTCCGTAAGCGGCGAAAAGGCGCGCGAACTGGAAAAGCTGCTCGGCCGCCTTTACGACGTGGTAAGCGTCAGCGTCAGGGAGGAAGCATGAAACTGCAAATCTTCGATTCGACGCTTCGGGACGGGGCGCAGGGTGAAGGCGTGAGTTTCTCCGTCGCGGATAAGCTGAAAATCCTTGAAAGGTTGGACGGCTTCGGCATTGATTTCGTCGAGGCGGGGAACCCGGGGTCGAACCCGAAGGACTCCGAGTTTTTCCGCCGCGCCCGTGCCTTGAAGCTCAAAAACGCCGCACTCGTGGCGTTCGGCTCAACCAAGCGCCGGAATATTCCGCCCGGGGAAGACGCCAACATCAAAGCGTTAATCGGCGCGGGTACCGATTATATCTCGATTTTCGGGAAGAGCCACGATTTGCACGTCGATTGCATACTCCGCGTGACGCGCGAGGAGAACCTCGCCATGATAAGCGAGACAATCGGGTACCTTACCCGAATGGGCAAGGGCGTGTTTTTCGACGCGGAGCATTTTTTCGACGGGTATAAATCCAATCGGGAATACGCCGTAAAGACCCTTGAAGCGGCGGCGGCGGCGGGGGCGAAGGCGGTGGTTCTGTGCGACACGAACGGCGGCGGCTTCCCCGACGAAATCGCGAGGGCGACGCGGTACGTATGTGAACGTATAAACATCGACGTGGGTATCCACTGTCATAACGACACGGGCTGCGCCGTCGCCAATTCAATCGCCGCCGTTAAAGGCGGCGCCGTTCAGGCGCAAGGTACGTTCATAGGAAACGGGGAGCGTTGTGGAAACGCGGAGCTTTGTGTTTTAATCCCGAATTTACAGCTTAAAATGGGGTATTCCTGCGTTCCGAAGGGGAGCATGGCGACCCTTACCGAAACGGCGCGCTTTATAGCGGAGGTGTCGAATACGCGGCTCAGGCGGAATATGCCTTACGTGGGGGAATGCGCCTTCACGCACAAGGGGGGTATGCACATCGACGGCGTGACGAAGAACCCCGCGACCTTCGAGCATATCGCGCCGGAAAGCGTGGGGAACGAACGCAATTTCCTGATTTCGGAGATGGCGGGGCGTTCGACGGTTATATCGAAGATAAAAAAAATCGCCCCCGATTTCAAAAAATCAGACCCGATTGCGCTGAAATTAACCGAAAGGATAAAAGAGCTGGAGCATAAGGGCTATCAATTCGAGGCCGCCGACGCGAGTTTTGAGTTGCTGGTTCTGAAGGAACTGGGAAAGTTTGAACCGTATTTCGAGGTCGTCGATTTCAAAATCGTGTCGTCGCTTTCCTCGAAAGCGAGCGCGATGATAAAAATTCGCGTGGGCGAACGGTACGAGATTACCGCCGACGAGGGGGACGGCCCCGTGAACGCGATTGACAGGGCGTTGCGTAAGGCGCTCGAGGTGTTCTATCCCGCGCTCGGGGCGGTCAGGCTGACGGATTATAAGGTCAGAATCATCAATTCGGGGGATAACACCGCGGCGATTACGCGGGTGCTTATCGAAAGCACGGACGGGGCGGTTACCTGGACGACGGTGGGGGCAAGCGAGAACATCATCAACGCGAGTATGACCGCGCTGCTGGATTCCATAGAATACGCGCTGCACGCGAGGGGCAACCTCCGAAAACCCTGAAAAGCGGCGAAAAGGGGCTTTCGGCGGTCGCCGGCGGCTATTTCAGCTCCACGACGGTGACCCCGTCCTCGCCTTCGCCGAACCGCCCGAGCCGGAACTCCTTAACGCGCCGGTACCCTTTCCGTGGATAACCGTGACCGCGTGTATGCCCTTCATCAGGCTTTCGTCTATGAACAAATCGACTTCGGCGACGCCCTCTTCGGACATCATGCCGCGAATATCAAGCTCCAACGCGCCGCGCCGCGCCGAATCCTCCGATTTTGTGACGGAAAAGTTCGCGCCGAGCGGCTTTCCGTTCACGCGGACGCGCTCCTCCTCAATCAGGCGGAGGTTTGAGGCGTTCGTCTTTGTTTTTATTAACCCCACCTGAACATAGCAAACGCCCGAAGGCGACGGCAGGGAAACGAGCGTCCCTTTTTTGTTTATATCGGCGAGCAGGACCGTGTCGTATTGCCTCAGCGGGCGGGGGAGCGTGTAGAGAGCGCGGTCGGCGGCGGGTTCGTCGAGCGGGTTCGCCGCGTCGTGCAGGCGGTTAAGCGCGGAATTGACCTTCGAGCGCATACCCCGAACTTTTTCGGAAAAGTCGGTTTTGTCCTTTTCGCGCCGCAAGTCCTCCAATTCGGCAAGCAGTGAATCCGCGCCGTCGCGAACCTCTTGTATTATCGACAAAGCCCGTTGCCGCGCCGCCGCCGTTTCCTTCTCGCATAAGTCGTTTACGCGCCGCGTTTCCGCCCGCGCCTGCTCCGCCGCTTCCAGTGCCTCGCGCCGGTGCGCCGAAAGGCTCTCCTTCAACGCTTCGGTTTCCCTGCGTGAAGTTTCGAGCGCCTCGATTACCTCTTCAAAGCGTTTGTTCACGCCGCTGATAAGCCCCTGCGCCCTTCCCGCAATCGAGTCGTCCAAGCCCAGCCGCCGCGCTATGGCAAAGGCGTTGGACTTCCCCGGCGCCCCGATAATCAGCTTGTAAGTGGGGCGAAGCGTGTCGACGTCAAATTCGCAGCAGGCGTTTTCGACGCCGTCGGTTTGCAGGGCGAACAGCTTCACTTCCTGATAATGCGTCGTGGCTATGACAAGGCAGCCCTTTTCCCTCAAAAAATCCAAGATTGAAACGGCGAGCGCGCCGCCTTCCGACGGGTCGGTACCCGAACCCAGCTCGTCCAGCAGGACAAGGCAGCCGCGCGACGCCGTTTTTGTTATTCTTATAATGTTGTTCATGTGGGACGAAAACGTCGAAAGGCTTTGCTCTATGCTCTGTTCGTCGCCTATATCGGCGTAGATTTCCCCGAAAACGCCCACCCTGCTCCCGTCCGCCGCCGGGAGCATCAAGCCGCACCGCGCCATCAACGCCAACAGCCCCGCCGTTTTAAGCGACGCGGTCTTCCCCCCGGTGTTGGGTCCCGTCACGACCAGGCAGGTAAAACTTACGCCCGTTTCAATATCCGTGGGGACGACGGTTTCACTCGGGATGAGCGGATGCCGCGCCTTCTTCAGGCACAGCAGGGGCGTTTCGGTGATTTCGGGAACGGTGCCCCTCATCCTCGCGCCCAGGTTTGCCTTGGCGAAGCAAAACTCTAAGTTTATCGCCGCGTTAAAGCCGCTTTCAAGCTCGTCCGAAAACTCGCCCGTGAGCGCCGACAACCGCGCGATAATCCGCTCGATTTCGTCGCGCTCCTTCGATTTCAAAAGGCGGATTTCGTTGTTCGCCTCGACCACGCCGAGCGGCTCTATAAACACGGTGGCGCCGCTCCCCGACGTGTCGTGGACCAGCCCCTTGATTTCGTTCTTATACTCGATTTTTACCGGTACGACGAAACGCCCGTCGCGCGTCGTTACGATGCTTTCCTGTAAAAATTTCTTCGTTTCGGCGCCTTTGACCAACTTGTCAAGCCTTTCGCGAATCAGCGTGCTTTGCCTTCGTATGTCGGCGCGGATTCTGAAAAGCTCGTCGCTGGCGTTGTCCGACATCTCTTCCTCGGAAATAAACGCGCCGTCGATTTTATCGAAAAGAGCTTTGTTCGGGACAAGCCGCTTAAAAAGGTATGAAAGGCTGTTTTCTTCCTCGTATTGTTTGCCGTAGCTTACGAGAATCGCGATTTCCCGCAGAATGGCGGCGACGTCAAGAAGCTCCCTCGGCGAGAGCGAACCGCCCTGCCGCGCGCGGGAGAGCGCTTCGCGCATATCCTTTATGTCCGAAAAGCGGGGGGTACCCAGCTTGCACGAAAGGCGGAAGGCGTCGGCGGTTTTAAGCATTTCGCCGCGTATCTTCCCTCTGTCGCTCAGCGGGGCGAGCCGCGTTATTTTGTCGCGGCACACGTTGCTGTACGCCTCGTCGGCAAGCAGCTTCAAGACCTTGTCAAGCTCAAGTTTTACATAGTCTTTGTTCATCGCCTTACGAATACTTGTCCCCCACGGTTCTGTCGTAGGTCAGTATGTCAAGTTCGTCGTCATTGTCGGCGCGTTTCCCCGCGTCGGTATAAACGGGGGTTTCGCCGATTTTCGCGAGCATCGCCGCGATAAAGTCGTCCCCCACGCCGTTCGCCGCGACGCTGAGCAAATGCGGCAGATAAAACGACGAAACGGCGTTTTCCGGCATCAGGGTGAAATCCGCGTCATAATTGGCGAAAACCAAGTACGTCTGCTCGTACAGGACGGCGCAGTTTTCGGCGTTCACGCCCGCCTGCCTGTACAAGTCGCTTTCAACCCCGAAGTAGGGGAAATGGTCGCCTATGAACAGGACGATTACGGGGTCGGAACGCCGGCTTACCGCGTCGTAAAAGTCCGAAAGCGCCTCGCAGGTCTTTTTCAGCCCCGCGTAATAGTAATCCGGTTCGGTTCCGTCGAAATCGTCGTTCGAGTAGGGTTTGTGGTTTTGTATCGTCGTGGCGTGTATATAAGAAGGCGAATCGCTCCCGTCAAGCAGGGAGAGGATTTGGTTAAAGACGGTCGCGTCGTCGTAATACTCGAAGAAGTACGACGGCTCTACGTCAAAATCCTCCGCGAACAAAAGCCTGTCGAACCCGTATTCGGAATAGAACTTATCGCGGCTGTAAAAATCCCGTTTATACGGGTGCAGATAGTAGGACGAATAACCCGAGTCCCCGTAATGCCTCGCGAAGGTTTCTTCCGTTTCGCCGTCAAGTTTAAGCAGTTTATGCGGGGTGAAGTGGTTGTTAAGCGATTTTACGGGTAGCCCGAACAGCAGCTCAAACTCGGTTTGGACGGTTCCGTTGCCGAGCGTCGGAACGATTGCCCTGCCCGAAAAGCTGTTTTCAGCCACCCTGTCGAAAGCGTCGTAAACGCCGTCGGGTACGTCTATTCCGCCGATTTGGCGCAAATCGCAAAAACTTTCACACATTACGACCACCACGTCGGGTCGCCGCCCGTCCTTTGTCGTTTGCCCCGCGGTATCCCTCAAAATGGCGTCGACCGTTTCCATGCTGTATTCCTCCGGCGGACCCAGCAACCGTTCAAACTGCTTGGAAACGGATACGGCTATATCGGCAATCAGCATATTGTCATGGAACTTTTCGTCCGACACGAACATATTGTAACTCTCGTCCGCGTTCACTTTAAAAAAGGCGTAAACCCTGTCATAAACGGGCTTCACCGCGAAAAACGACACGAACCCCGCCAGCACGCACACCCCCGAAATCGCGCCGAACCTTTTTTTCACGGGCAGTTTGACGTTAAGCAGGAAGAGCGCCGACGTATAGGCGAAAAGCCCCAGAAAAGTCAGAACCAGCCCCGCCGTCATGCGAAAGCCGGTGAATTTCGCTATGTCGACCACGTTCGCGGTCATCATCACGTCGGCTATGTTAAAGTGCATTCCGTTTGTTTCGTACTTGAAAAATTCGACAAACGAGAAGGCGTAGAAAGCGAAGGAGCAAAGCGCGGCGGAAAACGCCGCGCTCCTTGAAATAAGCATAATCGCCGCATAGATTAGGGTGATTACCAGCACGTCGAAGAATATAACGCTCGGTTTGGCAGCCATGAATTTGAGCAGTTCGACAAAGCTGTTCATGTGCGCCGCCTCCGTCGCTAAGGTCAAAAACAGCGGAAACAGCGCGAGCATGAGCGCTTTCGGGCGTTTATAACGGGTCAGGTTATCCGCCCGTATTTTTTTGACGGTCGCAATCGGTTTCAGTTTCATAGGCAATCTCCGAAAACCTTTTTCAGGCGGTTTTCAAGAAAAATTTTGTCGGACAAGGAAACTCGACGAGTAAGGCTTTGTGCCTTGCGAGGAGAGGTGACGCAGTCCGGCGGAATT
>JAIRWE010000002.1 GCA_031253365.1 Oscillospiraceae bacterium
TTTGAACGCGGTTTCCCGCCTTGCGAGTATCATTATACCCCGTTCCGCCGGCTTTGTCAAGCGTTTTCGGCGCGTTTCCGCGATTATTTTTGCGGGGGCGGGAGGGGTTGGCGGGCGAGTTCGGCAAGCATGAGCTTTTCAATTCTTTGTACGTTTGGTTGCGTAGGTGTAAATTTCACGCCTTTTAACAGTTTAATCCTTACATTATTTGCGTTTTTGTTAAGTTCTGCCACTAACGCTTGGCTTTCGATACGTACAAGCTGTCCATCCTTAACATAAGGATTTTTTATGTAATCAACCGTTGTCGGAAACATATCTTGAAACAGCAGCACCTGTTTCCTGTCCCGTACTCGTACAATTTTAATGCCGTCGGTAGGCTTATTGCACTCTTTTTTATCTTTTATGATTCTTTCAAATTTTTCCGTTCTGCTGCTGCAAGGCACAAGCCAATACAATGACGTGTTATCGTCTTTGAAGGCAAAGTAATGAGGACGTTTTGTCGTTTCATAATTACATTTCAAGAACCGTTCATTTACTTTTTCAAAAAAGCTGTCTTTTAAAAAGTAAAATGCGCCTGGCGTAAAATCCACGTTAAAACCTCCCCGCTGTAATTAAATCCCCTACTTTCGAGCAGAGGATTTAATCAAAAACTTATTGCCGGCTCATTTATTCGTCGCGTTACCGGAAGCGACACACTGCCTGCCGACTCATTTATTCGTCGCGTTATCGGAAGCGACACACTTGCGGCACGGCGGTTTCCCGCCTTGCGAGTATCATTATACCCCGTCCCGCCGGCTTTGTCAAGCGTTTTCGGCGCGTTTCCGCGATTTTTTGCGGCTATATTTTTTCATGTTACCTATTGACAGGGGGCGAGAGAATATATATAATTAAGGCAACGGGAAAATTCACGAAAAGGAGACGATGCTATGACCGCGAATCAGAATGTTTTGAACTGGGTTGAGGAGATGAAATCGCTGACGAAACCCGACAAGGTCGTCTGGATTGACGGAAGCGGGGAACAAATCGACCTGCTCCGCAAGCAGGCGGTTGACGAAGGCGTGATGAAGCCGCTCAACCCGGAAAAACTTCCGGGGTGTTACATTCACCGCACCGCCGTGAACGACGTCGCGCGGGTGGAACACCGCACGTTCATCTGCTCGAAAAAGGAAGAAGACGCGGGTCCGACCAATAACTGGTGCGCCCCCGACGAAATGTACGCAAAACTTCGCGCGCTTTTCGACGGCGTGATGAAGGGGCGCACCATGTACGTTATACCGTTCTGCATGGGACCATACGGCTCTAACCTCAGCAAAGTCGGCATCGAAATTACCGACAGCATTTACGTCGTGCTGAACATGGTGATAATGGCGAGATGCGGTCAGAAAGCGCTCGAATTTCTCGGCGACAGCAACGACTTCGTGCGGGGGCTGCATTCCACCGGCGAACTGGACGACGAAAACCGTTACATCACGCACTTCCCCGAGGACAACGCCATCTGGTCGATTAACTCCGGCTACGGCGGGAACGTACTCTTGGGGAAGAAGTGTTTCGCGCTGCGTATCGCTTCCTGTCAGGGCAGGAAGGAAAACTGGATGGCGGAACATATGCTTATACTCGGTATAGAGAATCCGCAGGGCGAAACGACTTACATCGCCGCCGCTTTCCCTTCCCAGTGCGGGAAGACCAACCTCGCCATGCTTATTCCGCCGGAAGGGTACAAGAAAGCCGGTTACAAGGTGTGGTGCGTGGGCGACGACATAGCGTGGCTCAGGCAGGGCAAGGACGGGCGGCTGTGGGCGATTAACCCCGAAACGGGATTCTTCGGCGTCGCCCCTGGCACGAACATGAAGTCCAATCCCAACGCGCTGATTTCCACGCAAAAGGACACGATATTCGCGAACGTGGTTCACAATCTGGAAGACAACACCGTGTGGTGGGAGGGGCTGAACAAGGAACCCATTACCAACGCGCTTGACTGGAAAGGCAACCCGTGGACGAGCGACAGCCCCGAAAAGGGCGCGCACTCGAACGGGCGTTTTACCTCCCATGTTTCCAACTGCCCGTGCATTTCCCCGGAATACGACAACCCGGCGGGCGTTCCCATATCCGCCATCGTGTTCGGCGGTCGCCGCGCGAAAACCGCTCCGCTGGTCTATCAGGCGTTCGACTGGGAACACGGCGTGTTCGTGGGCTCGATAATGAGTTCCGAAACCACGTCGGCGGCAATCGGGCTTGCCGCAGGCGTTCGCAGGGACCCCATGGCGATGCTCCCTTTCTGCGGGTATAACATGGCGGATTATTGGCGGCATTGGTTCGATATGGGCAAATTGCTCGGGAAAAACGCGCCCAAGATATTCAACGTCAACTGGTTCCGAACCGACGACGAAGGGAACTTTATATGGCCCGGGTACGGCGATAATCTGCGCGTTCTCGACTGGATTGTCGAGCGCGTAAACGGCAAGGTGGGCGCGGTTGAAACGGCAATCGGCTACGGACCGAAACCGGAGAACATCAACATCGACGGGCTTGAAAAAGACGGAATCACGCTTGAAACGATAAAAGGGCTGCTTATGGTGGATAAATCCCTTTGGAAAGAGGACGTCAACTCGATTAAGCAATTCTACGCGAAGTTCGGGGACAGGCTGCCCGCGCAGTTTCGGGAACAGCTCGCGGACCTGGAAAAAAGGCTCGCGCAGCCGCCCGGCGAAGAGGTCGATTGACGCGCCGGGAGGGTTCAAGCAACACAAAAAACGCGCCGGGATTCGGCGCGTTTTTTTGTTTGGGTGTCGGGTATCTTCGGAAACCTGCTTCCGGCGAACGCCAAAACGCGCGGCGCGTCAGTCAAGTTCATAGACCCTCCGTCCGTCAGGGTATTGGAGATACGGACAGTTGCGCGCGTCGTCATACAGCGCTGTCGGCGCGCCGATTTGGGTGGCGTCAGCCACTTTTTGATTGACGGCGTCGCGCATAAGGGCGTCGCGCGGGTCACCCGTAATATCACACGAGAAAGTAATCCTGTCTAATTTATAATCCATTTTCACCGACTCCTTTGCCGCTTTCCGCCGCGTTTTAATTGAAAATCAAGCCACCCCGAATAAGGCTTTTTCTTCCGCTTTGGTAATCCGCGAAAGCGTAAGCGTCCTGCCCCCGCCGTCATAAGTGAGCGTGTCGCCGCCCGTTACGGTAATGTAAATCACGCCTTCCGCCTTCGGAACCGTCCCCATCCCGTTTTCGTCCCACATCACGTCGCGCATGTTAATTCTCGGAACGGAAAAAGACATATCGGGCGCATACGCGACATCTTCAGTGTTGTAATACTCAAACATTTCTCCGTATGACGGGTCGTCCAAATACTCGCTGATAACAACGCTCGTTTTGCCCGGCTTGGAACTCCGGTTGAGCCAGACGAATACTCCGTAAACCCTTCCCCCGCTTATCCCGCTGAAATGAAAAACCATCTCGTCGCTTTGGTTAGCCGACGGCGGTTCGGAAGCCGTCGTTCCCGAAGTCTTTTTCGACTTAACCGCGGAGTTCGCGCCGGTGTAATCCGCGCCGCTCACGGTTTTGTACGCCCTTACGCGGAAATAGTACGTCGTTCCGGAATCCAGTTTCTTCGTGGTATATGACACGGTTGACGCGCCTTTCACGGTTTTGAGCAGCTTGTAATCGCCGCTTTTCTTCTCGGAATAATAAACCTTGTACCCCGTGACCGAACCCGAAACCTTCCCCCATTTAAGCTTGATTTTTTGCTTGCTTTCCGAAATGGACGAAATCGCCGCTTTTTTCGGCACGATTTTGAACGTCACGGTCTTGCTCCCGGTATAATTCCCTTTGCCCTTGATTTTCACCGACGCTTTCCCGATGTTCTTGTTCTTACTGTACGAGAGCGTGTAGTCCCTTCCCGATTTAAGCGTCTTGCTCCCGTCTTTGACCGTGACGCCTGGTTTGAGCGACTTGCCCGTGTAGGCTTGGTTGGAGATTTTCGAGATTTTCAGGGACGAGATTTTTTTAGTCGCCGCGCCCTCCGCAATTTCCTCGACCCCGGCCTCGGTTTCCGAAACAACGGACGAGATTTTTTTAGTCGCCGCGCCCGCCGTAATCCCCGGAATTGCGGTGAACGCGATGAACACCGCCATGAATGTGCTGAACAGCCGTTTTTTCATAATATGTTCCTCCGTCTATAAAGACTACGCACATTATAGCATTTTTTCGCGGGAATTTCTATTCGTATAATACATAGAGATGGGCAAAACCCCCTCTCTCGACACCGCCACAGCATAGCGATGCCCGAAAAACCGCCAAAACGGCATAAACAGCGATAAAAGGGCATAGTAAAGCAAGCCTAAAGGCTAAAA
>JAIRWE010000004.1 GCA_031253365.1 Oscillospiraceae bacterium
TTTTTAGCCTTTAGGCTTGCTTTACTATGCCCTTTTATCGCTGTTTATGCCGTTTTGGCGGTTTTTCGGGCATCGCTATGCTGTGGCGGTGTCGAGAGAGGGGGTTTTGCCCATCGCTATATACAAAAAATTCAATGTAAAAGAGAAAACTGAACCGCGCGCCGCCTGTTATTCGATGACGGCGTTTTCAATAATGCAGTCAAGAACCTTGTTTATAAGCACGTGCTGTTTCAGGAAGGGCAACCCGTAAAGCTCAAAATCGCTCTCGGTGAAATCTGCCAAATCCTCGTCGCCGACCGAAAGTCCGGCGTCCTCCGCTATCGCCTGGGCTACAAGATAAAACGTCGCGTTCTTGTCGATGGCGTTTTGGTGTTCCTTAATCAGTTCCCCTACGTCGGAAAAACCGTTGAAGGTGAGATATTCATCAAACCCCATGTTGTAGTTATACTCGGCTTCATATTGATAATAATCTATCATCGAGTTTTTTTGATATTCGATTAACATTTCGGGGATAGAGCTGACGGGTACCTCGTTCATAAAATATTGCTCGATATAATCCGAAAAGGATATTCTCCTGAGGTTTGAGCGTATGGTTTCTTCCATTTCCGCCGCCGTCGTACAGCCGTAATACTCGTATAGGTTCGTCGCGACGAATTCATCGTTCCATTGCGCTTTCCCGTTCTCGGAAATATAGTTGATTATCACGACGAATACGGCGTCTTTCCCCCGTAAATCCGCTTTGTGGTAGTCGTCCGGGAAGGTAACTTCCACATTTACCGTTTCGCCGGGCATACGACCGATGATTTGCGTTAAAAAGTCGTCGATAAATTCCGCGCTTCCGGCGGTGACATACGCGCCTTTTGAAGAGCCGCCCTCAAACTCGATGCCGTCAACGCTTCCCACATAGTCGATGCTTACCGTGTCCCCGTCCTCCACGGCGCGGTCCGTAATACGCTTTTCGGCGGGAAACGCTTCCAGCATATAATCGATTTCGTTCTGAACGTCCTCGTCCGAAATGTCCGAAAGCGTCATCCCCTTATACTCAAACATTTCCACATAATCAAGGGCGTTCACGCCCTCCCAGAACCCGTTTTCGTCAATGCCGTAACTGTTGTCAAACGAGCCTTCGTCCGCCGACGTTTCGCCGCTCGACGGCGCCGAACCGCCGTCGCCGCACCCCGACAGCGTGAATAACATTAAAACACACGCGATAAATTTTGAACTTTTTTTCATTTGGGAGCCTCTGAAATTCACACGGACGCGTCGAAATCAGCGCGGCAACACCGGAATCATAACGCGTATCAAATAATCGTCCTCATTCGGAACGCACACCTCGTTGAGGGGATATTCCTTATACGAATCCCCGTATATCACAAGGTTGTTAATTCTGATGTAATTAAGCAACCGCTTGAACAAATCGTCGCTTTTCCCGTACCCGCCCCGCGCGTAACCGATGGCGTACATCGCGGCGGGTCTTTTGTCGTGTCCCTCCGGGTTGTAAAAATAGTAGCGTTCGGGCCAAGAGTAATCCCTGCGCCTGATTTGCGCTTTTGAAAAAACGCCCCAAACCGGATAGTTCATATCCAAATCCGGATGTTTTTCGCGGACGGCGTGATAAAAATCGGTCAGCGCGTCATAATCGTTTCTGCCTCTGCTGTAATCGTTCAGTTCGCCCAACACAATGGATTCCGCCGGCATGAACCGCACGACAATCTCATTTTCATCAATATTTGACGCCGACTGAATGACTTTTCTCATGGTGAACAAAAGTTTTCTGGCGCGGTTCCACTCATTGAGTTTCGTGTCGATTTTTTCTATCTGGCTTGCCAGCATATCGCTCACGGTTTTAGGGGTTCGCCTCTTCTGCAAATTCCTTATATCGTCAAGCGACATTCCGAGTTCCCGCAGTATGCGAACCATATTAACGGCTCCCACCTGCGTGACCGAGTAAAGCCTGTAATTGTTTTCACCGCGCCGCGCTGGTGAAATCAGCCCTATTTTATCATAGTACAAAAGCGCGTCTCTGGTCGTCCGCGAATAATCCGCGAAGTCCGAAATTGAGAGAAATCCTTCGTCCGCCATAAGCAGTTCCTTATCATTGAAGGTTTGATGCGTAAGCGTTCAGCTCGCTGCCCGCGGTATTGCCCGCCAAATACTCGTAATATCCCTGACAACCGACCATCGCCGCGTTATCGCCGCACAGCGAAACCTTCGGCACGTATAATTCCGCGCCGTTTTCAAGGGCGCGTTCCGCCAATGTTTTTCTGAGGCACGAATTAGCCGCCACACCGCCCGAAAGCGCGATTTTTTTGTAAGGGGAACCCGCCTCGGCGAATTGCGCGGCGCGTATGGTTTTTTCCGCGAGAACGTCGCAAACCGTGCGTTGAAAACTTGCGGCAAGCGACGGAAAATCAATTTCTTCATTTCTTTGGGCGGACTTGTGAATCAGATTTATAACGGCGGTTTTCAGCCCCGAAAAACTGAAATCATATTCCCTTTCGGTTTTGGGGCGGGGGAGTTTATATTTGGTCGAGTCACCGATTTTTGCCGCCTCTTCTATGTAAACGCCACCGGGATACCCGAACCCCATTGCGCGCGCCACCTTATCGAACACTTCGCCCGCCGCGTCGTCAAGCGTGGAACCTATTACGCGAATATCGGTGTAATCGGCGACCTTCGCGATTACCGTGTGACCGCCCGACACCGTAAGGGCGAGAAACGGCGGCGTCAGCTCCGGGTACTCGATATAATTCGCGGCAATGTGCCCCTTTAAGTGATGTACGGGGATTAAGGCTTTGTTTAGAGCCATCGCCATTCCTTTGGCGAAATTCACGCCTACGAGCAAGGCGCCGATTAACCCCGGAGCAAACGTAACCGCGAGCGCGTCAATGCCGCCGAGCGTCAAGCCGGATAATTCAAGCGCCTGTTCGCAAACGCCGACAATGTTTTCGCAGTGACGCCGCGAGGCAATCTCGGGAACCACGCCGCCGTACAATTTATGTTCATCCGTTTGGGAAGCCGTTACGTTTGACAAAACGACTCTGCCGTCGCTGACGACGGCACAGGAAGTTTCATCACATGAGGTTTCAACAGCCAATATTTTCATTAGTTTACTTAGAATTCGGCACGGAAGAAGTTTGCCAGCGCGTAACCGACATTTTGGTCGTTAATTCTGATATGCGCGGCCTCGTTAAGACCTGCGAGAGCGTCTAAGTCCTCCGAGCCGTTATTATAGCCGATGCAGTAAATCGGAATACCGAGAGACCGAAACGTGTCAAAGGTGGAATTCCTGTTCAACCCTCTGTTGTTCTCGCCATCGGTGAGGACGAAAACACGGTATATCGCGTCTGTTCCCGGATTGGCTTCTTTATAGTCGATAAGCATATTAAGGGCTACGGTAATTCCCGAAAAGATAGCGGTTCCGCCTCTTGTCTGAAGGGAACTTACGGCTTCGAGAAACCTGTTACGCATGGTATTGTCGAACTGCGCAATCGGCAAATTGACCTTAACATCGTCGGCGAAGGTTACAAACCCGATATAGTTGCTGTTGGGAATTATGCCGGCGGCGTTCCTCAGAGATTCTTTGAGAGCCGCTAACGGCGTGCCGTCCATAGAACCCGAAACATCGCAAACAAAAACGCTGACGACGGGCTTTCCGCCCGTTTTATTTTCCTGATAAAGTTTTTGGTCGACGATTAAATTACTCGCGACTATATTTTGACCTTTATAATCATCGAAACGATTAAACCCGTAAGACGTCGCTTTGCTCTGCATATCGCGGGAAAGAGCGAATTCGGCGAAGTCTTCAAGCAACGCGCGCTTGGATTCGTTCAATACATAAAAAGGGTTATCGTGCCGAACCCCGAACGGCACGAGAGTATAAACAGTGTCCAGAGTAGTGGTTTCACTGCCTATTTTAACTTTACCCGTGGCGAACTGCTGCGATTCATACACGAAGGCGTCAAGGGTGCCGGATAACGCCGCAGACCGCATTTGAAGCGTCGTATAACTCATAAGCGCGATATTGCGCTGAAAATCGGCAAAGCTGTCCGCGTTGCGGTAATTGTAGATGTACTGTAACAAGAAGTTGGCGCCCGTGGAACTCGCGAACGGGTTGGTATAACCGAAATTTATGTTTCCGGTTTCGACGCGTTCTATAACCTGTTCGATGCTTAAACCTTCTTTGCTCGCAATTCCGGCGACGTTTCCCGCAAGCCGTTCATAGTCGGGTTTGAGATTTAACGGGTCTCCCCATAACGTGTTCGACGGCGTCCAAGCGTCGGGGATAAACTTGCCGCTTCTTATATAGTCAAACGCTTCGCCCGAAGCAATGCCGTACAGAGTTATACTGCCTTTGCGGTCGGACTTTTGATTGTATGCTTCGGCGACGTCGATGAGCCAACGGTCGGTGTCATTGGCAGTCGCTTTTTCGGTTGACGATAAAATAATCGCCGTTACGGAGTCGCCGCGATTTGCGTTTACCGCAGGCAGGCGACCCGTGTCGAAATCCGGCAGGAAAGCCGAAATGTCTTCTTCGGGATACCAAAATCCCGAATTATTCGTGTCGTAAATACTCGGGGAGTCATATGTTAAGTCGGTGACCTTGCCGTAAAGTTTACGCAAGTTACTTACGGCCTCATCATAAGTATATTTATTCACATCGGAGTCTTCGTAGACATCTTGACAACCCGTAAACGTCAGCACCACCGGTAAACACAGAGATAAGATTTTAAGAAAACGCCTTCTTTTAAGCATAAATCTTGAATCCTTTCATTTGAAATCGACGAAGTTATCGTCTTGAAACTCGGATTGAGCTTGTTGAGATTTGGGTAGAACCGTCGAATTATCTTCTTTTCCGAAAATTTTGGGTATTACTACCGCGCCGGAGATAATCAATTCCGTTCCGATAAGCATAATGAACACATGAATTAAAGACGTCTTGATTATGTCTTCGGCTGTCGGCAAAAACAGTTCGGTAATGCGAAACACCAAAAATCCTGTATTTATCAGACAGACGCATATACCGATTAAGATACAGAATGTGGTTTTTTTCATATTAACCTCAAACAACTTTTCGGCGGGCTTTGCCCACGACCGCCACGGACGGCGGTCAATGACACTCGCGCGGCGAACGCCATACGGAACAGTTATAGTCGCAGGGGTAACAGGACTTGAACCCGTAAGAACGGTTTTGGAGACCGGCATGTTACCAATTACATCATACCCCTTTCACGTCAACATAATTCTAACATATTTCAGGTTGTTTGTCAACATAAATCGAAAAAAAGCGCCCGCGCGTTCATATCCGCTCGAAATCCTGTGCGCCGTGCTTGCACAGCGGGCAAACGAAGTCGGCGGGCAACTCGTCCCCTTCGTGGATATATCCGCATATCTTGCATACGAACCCCTTTTTCTTTTCTTTGGGAAGCGGGGGCTTCGGCTTAATATTGTCAAAATAGTATTGATAAGTCACGCTCGGTTCTTCCGACAGGGGAATTGTCTGCGTCACTTCCGCTAAATACAGATTATGGCTGCCGCAATCCTTCGTTTCAACAACCTTGGCGGAAATAACGGCGTTCGCGTGTTCGGGAACATACCGTATTCCGTTCGCGCTCCGAAATTGCGCGCAGCCGGCGAATTTGTCGGTGTCCCTTCCCCAGGCGAACCCGAAACGCTCAAAAACCGAGAAAGGCACGCTTTCGGACAGAACGGACACGTTAAACTCTCCTGTTTTGGAGATAATATCATTGGTATAATTGGATTTGTTTACGGCAATCGAAACCATAATCGGGGAAGCCGTAATCTGCGTCACGGTATTGATGATACAACCGTTGTCCTTGTTGCCGTCGCGCGCCGTCAAAACATACAATCCGTAGGACAGCTTAAACATAACGGCGGGGTTAATCAAGCCGGAGTTTGAATCCGCGCCGGAATTCGCGGAGCGTTCGGCGGGAAAGTCAGCCGCGATTTCCTGTGCCATGGCGTCAATTTCCGCCAGCTGCTCTTCTTTAAGCGAGGATTTTATGCTGATTATTTTGTCAAGAATTTTGATGTTCTTGCATTTTGCCAGTTTTTCGCGAATTAAGCCGCCGCTCGTAGCCGCCCACGAACCGTTTTCTATAATCGCGACGGTTCGGTTTTGAATGTTGTGGGCGCACAGGTCGCCGACGAATTCCTCCATTGAGACGAAAATCCCCGCGTTGTAGGTGGTGGAAGCGAAAACAAGGTGGCTGAACTTAAACGCCGCCGACACAATTTCGGAGGACGGCGTTACCGAAACATCGAACATTTCCGTTTTAACGCCCTTTTCGCGCAGACGGACGGACAGTATTTCGGCGGCGTTCTCGGTGTTTCCGTACACGGAGGCGTAGGCAATCACAACGCCGTTTTCCTCCGGCGCGTAACTGCTCCAAAGCAGGTATTTTGAAATAATGCCGTTGATATTGTCGCGCCAAACAAATCCGTGAAGCGGGCAGATTATATCAATCTTAAACGCGGACGCTTTATTCAGGAGCGTCTGAACCTGCTGCCCGTATTTCCCGACGATGTTCGTATAGTAACGCCTCGCTTCGACCATGTAATCCCTTTCAAAATCAACCTCGTCGGCAAATAACGCGCCGTTCAAAGCCCCGAAACACCCGAACGCGTCCGCCGAAAACAAAATATTATCCGTTGAGTCAAAAGTTACCATCACTTCCGGCCAATGCACCATAGGCGCCATAATGAAGTTAAGTTCATGTTTGCCGACTTTGAGAACATCGCCTTCCTTTACCGTTATCGCGCGTTGAGCAAGCGAAAAACCGTGAAACTGTTCTATGAAGGCAAGTATTTTTACGTTGCACACGACTTTGACGTCGGGGTAAAGCGATAAAATTTCCTCTATGGCGGCGGAATGGTCGGGTTCCATGTGCTGTATTACGAAATAATCAAGGCTCTTTCCGTTCAGCGCGGCGGCGAGATTTTCAAGGAACCTTTGCTTTACCGCTTTATCTGCGGTGTCGAACAAAACGGTTTTTTCGTCGGTCAAGAGGTATGAATTGTACGACACGCCTTTCGGAACGGAATAAACCCCTTCAAACATGGCGAGGCGGCGGTCGTTCGCGCCAATCCAAAATAAGTCGTCGGTAATTTTTTTTATACAGCGCATAATATATCCTTTCTGTCGCGGGCTTATCCTGCGAATTTCGGGCAAAGTTCCCGTTAAGCGACGCCCGCACCATTATATCATTTGCGACACGCCGTTGTCAAGATGCCGTTCGATGCCGTTCGGCTGAATTGTCTGCGTTGTAAATACATATGACCCACAAAGGCAAAAATATTTTAAAAAGCGTGCCTGATTGATGGTATATCCGAAAATTTGAAATCCGGCGAGCCGTAGGCGAAGCGGATTTCAAAT
>JAIRWE010000066.1 GCA_031253365.1 Oscillospiraceae bacterium
TCCGCGTCGAACCCAATTCAACGCCGAGATAGATAGCGCACCGCCCCTTTCGTTATAATGCCCGCAGCCTTACTCTTTCACCCCTCCGATTTGCACGCCCTTGACAAAATATTTTTGCAAAAACGGATAAACCAACAGGATGGGAACCGTGCATATGACCGTTATGGCGGCGCGGAGCGAGTTCGGGGTGACCGTATTGCTGGGACCTCCGCTTTGCTTTGACAGATAGTCCGGCGTATTGCCGGAGTTCATCTGCATCGACGAAGAAAGGATTTTCATCATCTCATACTGGAGCGTACTCAGGTTTTGACTTCCGGGATTGAATATATACGTGTCGAACCAAGAGTTCCACTGTCCGACGGCGACCCAGAGGGCGACCGTCGCTATTACGGGCATGCTGAGGGGAAATATAATGGTGAAAATAATTCTGATTTCCGACGCGCCCTCGATTTTCGCCGCTTCCGCGTATGAATCCGGCAGCCCGCTGATGTATGTGCGAAGTATTATCACGTTGAAAGCCCCGACCAGATTAGGGATGATATAAACCCAAAAGCTGTCTAACAGCCCAAGGTCCCTGAACAGGAAATAGGTGGGAATCAGCCCCGCGTTGACATACATGGTCAGCACGAGGAACACATTGAGGAACCTGCGGAAAAGAAAGGCTTTCACGCTTAACACATAGGCGAGCATAAACGTCAGCGTCACGCTTAACACCGTGCCCAGCACGGTTCTGGCGACCGAAATAAATCCGGCGTTCAGCAGCGTTTTGTTTTTGAAGACAATCTCGTAATTATACAGCGTCGGCAGGCGAGGCCAGAGGAACAGCGAGCCCCTGATAGAGTCCCTCGCGTCGTTGAACGACGTAATGACCGTATTCCAAAAAGGATACAGCATTACGAACATAACGACAAGCATAAATACCACGTTGCAAAAGTCAAACACATGCTCGCCGAACGATTTTTTGATTTTATTGTTCATATCAGACCACCTGTTCCTCGCCCAATCTTCCGGCGATAAAGTTACAGATTCCTATCAAAATAACGCTCACCAAGCCTTTAAACATACCCGCGGCGGTCGCGAGTGAGAAATTGTTCAAGGCGAGCCCCCTTCGGATAACGAATATATCTATCGTTTCGGCGACGTCGCTTACAATGCCGTTGCCGAGCAAAAACTGCACTTCAAATCCGGCGTTCAGAATCCAGCCCACGTTCAGAATCAATAATACAATCGTGGTGGCTTTAATGCCAGGCAAGGTTATGTACAAGGCGCGCTGGAAGCGGTTCGCGCCGTCGATTTCCGCCGCTTCGTAAAGTCCGGGGTCGATTGCCGACATAGCGGCGAGATAGATGATGGAGTTCCATCCCATACCCTTCCAGACATGGGAAAAACCCACAATCCACCAGAAATAATTAGGTTCAGCGAGGAAGTGGACTTTTTCCAACCCGATTAAGTCTAAGAACGAATTGATTATTCCGTCCTCAACCGCCAGGACGTTGGCGACCAGACCCGTGACGATAATCCATGACAAAAAATGGGGCAGATATGAAATAGTCTGTACCGTACGCTTAAAAATCGAAACCCGAAGCTCGTTTAACAGCAAAGCGAAAGCAATCGCGGTTATAAAGCTCAAGACTAAGTTTATGCCGCCCATCGCGACGGTATTGCGGAATATCCTGATAAACGCGTCGTCGGTAAACAGTTTTTTGAATTGGTCCAATCCGACCCATTCGTGGTCAAGCAGCCCGAGCCCCGGTTTGGGACGAAAATTCTGAAAAGCCATGACAAGACCGGACAGGGGATAATAGCAAAAAATAAAAACGTAAACAAAAAACGGCAACGCAATAAGAACCAATTCCCTTTGCTTCACCAAAGTTTTGAAAAACGGCGGCTTTTTTTCTTTCACTCGCGGTTTCTTAACTTTCTTGCCCGTTTGCGGCGTCACTGTTACCTCAGCCATTCCCGCGCCTCCTTATTAGGGTAAAAAAGGGCTGCGTTAAACAGCCCTTTTTCAATCCTTTCAACAGCGTTTTGCGTTTGACGTCAAGCTGCGTCGCGCACAGCCCGTCCCCCTTATCGGTCTATACCCATCCGTATGGCTATATGCTCGTTTACGAAGTCAACGTAAGCCTGCGAGTTGGTCTTTGCCCATTCCCCCATGTAAGTGGTCCAAGCCGCTTCGGGGTCCTCCGCCATAATTACCCTTGGGAGCTGGTTCCTTTGAACCTCCTGCATCCGGGCTCTCGCCTCCTCCGCCGCCGAACCGTTTTCTAACGGGAAGTCCCATGCGAAAGCGTATTCGGGGGTTATCGGGTTGGCTATGGTTAGGAAGTCGGCGCCCGTCGCGAATCCGTATTTGCTGAAGAACGCCTTGTCATAATCGTTCTGTCCCTCGAGGATTTCTTCCGTCTGGTCTCCGGGGCTCATACAGTTCCCGTCGTCAAAGTGACCCTCCCTCTTCGGGAAGAAGTTGGTCAATCTCGCCGCGCCGTGGTCAACGACCCACTGCGGGGTGTCGTAGTTTTTGCGTTGCTCCTCCGTCCTGCGGTACCTGCCGTTGTCATCGACGTAGTAATCGCGCCCCTCTATCCCCCATTTGGCGAGTAGGGTCAGGTCTTCGCGCAAGAGCGTGTCCATAAACAGCAACGCCCTGTGAACATCTTTGCAATTGACGGATATCCCGATACCGTTACCCCCGACGAAAGTCGGGGTGGTCTTATACCACTGGTCATATCCCTCGTAGGTCAATCCGAGAGGGACGTAGGTGCGCTCGTATTTCTCGTCGCCTTTTAAGACGTTTTCAGCCTGTTCGAAGTTCCACTGCTGGTCAAACATGGCGAGAACGCGTCCGCTCGATATTTTCGCGAGGTATTGGTCGAAGTTGTCGGTGAAAGTCGCCGGGTTAATCAACCCTTTTTTGAACATTTCGTTGAGCTTGAAGAAATATGTCTTCGCGTAGTCTTTGTCCTGATAGGTTTCAGCCATAAGCGTATCTTGGTGTACGAACACGTCGCCGTCGTTAAATCCGCCGACGAGGTGCTGCGGAGCGTTGAACAGGGTGAAGGCGCGCCAGTCCTGCGAATGTATTTCAAACGGCAGGGTGGGCTGACCGTCGATGGTGGGGTTCGCCCTGTAATAACGCTCTAACAGGTCAAAAAACTCCTCTAAGGTCGTGGGGTTTGAGTAATTGTCCCAAGCGAGGACGTCTTTCTGAATCCAAAACGCGGGACCGTTGTAGAAAGTTACGACGGGTTCGTTGTAGTAGCGCCCCCATATCTCCATTATGTAGATATTCTCGTCGGGGGAGGCGTTAATCCGGTTTTTCTCGTAAGGCGCGTAGTGCGCGTTAAGGTTGGGGTATTTGGGGATTTCGTCCTGCAAAGGTATCATAGCGCCCGCCGACATAAACCGTGAGCGCGCGTTACCCGCGCCGATAATATCGGGGTAGTTTCCGCTGGCTATCATGGTTCCCACACGCGAATCCATGTCGCCGACGACGAACTCAAACTCAATTTTAACCTTTGTTTCCTCCTCAATCATCTTAACTATCTCATTGTCCGGTCCGGGTCCTTGCCCCGGTTCGGCGACGAACATAGTGAGGGTAATCCAGTCAAGTTCCTCCGGCGGCGGGGTGACGATTTGCCCGTCGGTTCCGGTGGCGTTGGTTTGGGTGACGTCCGAATCCTCGCCCGATTTGTTGCATGCCGATAACAGCGTCGCAATCATAAAAGATGAAAGCAAAAGAGAAAGAAATCTTCTGTGTTTCATTTTTATGTAACTCCTTTCAAAAATTGGCTTAACAGTTCATAGTTACATTGTATGCATTCCAAGCGCAAAAAACTACACAAATGTTGCCGAATGATGAACATATATTGCCATTAGTCTATTCGGCAACCTCCGAAAACCCTTTCCGGATGTCGTCTATTCGACCGTCCAGTAACCGAAATTAAACAGTTCGCCTTCGCCGTCGCCCCTGAATACAAAGAAAACGTCGTACACGCCTTTAATCGGCTTTAAGGCGCATTGACGCAAACTCCAACTTTCCTCCCCTCCGGTCGCCCCGACCGCGAGCGTCCCTATTATTTCCCCGGCAATCGGGCTGTCTAAGCGTATTTCAATCTTGCCGCCCGTCGGCGAGGCGACCTCCGCGAAAAGGCTTGAAGCCCCTTTTTCTCCGAAATCGACGTTTGCGACGGCAAGCCAGTCGCCGTCGTGAATATGCGTGACGAATAAACCTGTCCGCCGTTCGCCGTCCGGCGGCGCGGAAGAACTCACGGATATGCCCGCGCACCAAGCGAACGTTTCCGCTTCCACCCTCTCGTAAGGATTCACGGCCGCAATCGGCGTTACGCCTTTCATGTCCGCCTTTACGGGGCGGATTCGCCCGTCGCTTGAATATGACAAACGGTTAATATGCGGGGAACGATACCCCTTTTGTTTCCCTAAGGCTTTCCCCAAAGTCTGCGCGTGGTACGCTATATACCATTCCCCTTTAAAGGCGAATATGCAGTGGTGGTTATTGCCGCCGACCCCGAAGAAGTCCATAGGGTTTTTGAGGAGCGTGTCTTCAAAGGCAAAAGGTCCCATAGGGCTGTCCGACGTCATATAGGCTATTTCGCCGCAGCCCGGATAACCCGCAGGATGCGGACCTGTAAAATTAGAGCAATACGAGTAGTAATACCTGCCGTTATACTTATGAATCCCGGAATCCTCAAAGAACGCGGGCGCGTCGATTCTTACCGCCTCGCCTGCCGTGCTTATCATGTCGCTTCCCAATTTGATTACCCTCGCCGTATCGGGGTGAAGCGCGTCTTCAGGCGTTTCGGAAGGCAGTCCGCCGCCGAAATAAAGATACCCCTCCCCGTCGTCGTCGACTAACACGGCGGGGTCGAAGCACCATGCAACGTCTTCGATGCCTTTAATACCGCGATGTATTAAAGGTTTTCCTATGGGGTCAAACCAGGGTCCGGCGGGAGAATCCGCTTTCAGCACGCCTATGTTGGAGGCATCGTTGGCGAAATACAAAAAGAACTTGTCTTCGCCGTCAATATTTTTATACGCGACGGCGGGCGCCCAGGAATGTTCCGCCCATTTTGCCGCGCCGATTACCCCCGCGGCGGCAATCTCCCCGTGGTCTGTCCAATTCAGCAGGTCGCTTGAAGATATGACGCCGATGGTATTGATTTTCAAATACGTGTTTTCGAGCAAATTGCCGTACTCGTCGTACTCATACCTGTCGCCCGTAAAATACAGGTAAAGCCGACCGCCGTATTCCAACGCCCAAGGGTCAGCCCCGTATTTATGGCTTATCAGCGGGTTCGCGAATCCGGGGAGTTTCGCCGCCGCGCCCGTATCGACGCGTTTAACCTTTATCCTCGCGCATGCGTCATGGACGCGGTAGGCGACGTTGCCCCCGTCTACGTGGACGTAATCGACCCGCAGGGAAATCTCGCCGTCCTCAGTCGCGTATTGCCCGCAGGTCAGGCGCAGCTTCGCGAACAGGTTTGAACCGTTGTTTGAAAAATAAACCGCCCCGCCCGTCACTTCCATCAGCAGTCTTTCGCCCTCGACGGAAAAGCTCGGTTTCCCGACAATATTATCAAGGCAAAACTCAACGCCGGTAACATTCAGGATATTCGGCAGCAGGGCGGAGATATAAATACCTTTATACTCGCCCTCCGGCAGAGCGTCCAAGCAAATCGAAACCTCCGCCTCGCAGTTCTTAATCCCATCAATTTCTTCGTCGCCCTCAATATAAACGTTCAAAATTTTCAGGGCTTCATCGTGCCGCAGCGTTTCGCCGCTCAACCTGAAATAATCAAAATCGGCGTATCCTCCGGCTATCTGCGTCGCGTAGTAAAAGAGCGCGAAACGATAGCCCGTAAAGTGCGAGAGTTTATATTGCATAGCCAAAACGCCGCCGGTTGTCTTCCAGTTCAACCCGTCAAGGCTGTAGGAAAAACGGGCTTCGTCGGTGCCGCCGAAATCAAAGTCGGCGCGCAGGTATACGCGGCTTTGCTCAAGGCGGAACCTCTCAACCTCCGCCGCCTCGCCCGACGCGGCATTCTCCATAACGATATATTTTTCCCCGTTAATCACTTTAACGCCGACGAATCCGTATAACTCCTGAAACGCCGCCAAGCCCGCCGCGTCGCCGTTCCTCATCCCGTCAGTCTCCAAAGCGGTCACCCCCGCGCAAGCGGGACCGAACGTCCGTCGGGTCAGCGTGTTGCGTGCGTCGAGGAGTCCCTTATTCAAATATTTCGTCCTCAACCTGAGATAACCGGGTCGTTCGTCCAACGACCAAAGGTTGTGGTCGGGGTTGTGGTTCCATTGCCACCACGGCGCCGGACCCGGAGCGCAAACGTCGTTTTCCCCGGCGTCGGTTTTTGTCCTCTTCGGCAGGGGTTTGGCGATTACCGACACGCTGTCGACGCAAAAGTCCATAAGGTCGGTTTTTTCATTGGGCTTTTCAGCCCAAATCGTTTCGATAAAGACGGACGTTTCAGACATATCCGCATCTTCCGGCATCGTGTATGCGCCTTTTATCTCGCCCCATTCGCCTTTGGTCAGCATCCCCGAAGCCATAATCTGAATACCCTGCCAATCGGTTCCGTTGCGAATACAGATGTTGAATTGCTTTTCAATCGGTCCCGAATCGTATTTGACGCGCGCGTATACTTCGTAAACGCCGCCATGTTTCGTTTTGCCCGTTATTATCTGTCTGGGACCGGAAGCGGTGGTTTTGCGCCCCGTCACGTATAATACGGGTTCGCCGCCCGGCGGGTCGCCCGTTTCTGTTTCTATCGCGGCGATTTCCATAGTCTCCCAGCCGGCGAGTCCGTCGCGGAAGCTATTGTTTGTCAGCAGTTCTTCTTCCGTCTCGCCGTCTTCACGCTCCGAACAGCGGCGAAAATGCTTGTATAGATACCCCGTTTCATTACGCGCCGAATAGTCCCGGGTGCCGTGGCAAGGATAAAACTCGTCGGGCGCGAACAAGTTGTCCGCGACGGGCTTTAGCGTCATTCTCACGTCCATCGGCGCGCGACCGTCCGTCCCCAATATAGGCCAGTCGTCCCGCCATATTAACGGAACAATGACGGGAACGCGCCCCACCGCGCCGCGGTCCTGAAACAGTACGGCGTACCAATCCCCGTCGGGAGTATCCACGATGCCGCCCTGCGCCACCCCCGATTGCCCGTAACCCATATTGTCGTCGAGGACGACCCTGCCCTCGTAAGGTCCCTCAATACGCTCCGAACGGTAACAAAGCTGAACGCGCCGCTTCGAGCCGGACGCGGGCCACGCAATCAAAAACAAAAAGTATTTGCCGTCGATTTTATGGAAATGCGAACCCTCCGCGGGCAATCCCCCCTCGCCGCCTATATCCGCGTTTTCGATAATTACGGCGTCAAGTCCGCCCGGCAGAACGCCTTGCGCGTCGGGAGTAAGCTCGACTACGCGAATCGTTCCCGAACCGTACGCCAAAAACACACGCCCGTCGTCGTCAAAGAGCAGGGACGGGTCGTGAAACAC
>JAIRWE010000091.1 GCA_031253365.1 Oscillospiraceae bacterium
CACATCGTCCATTTTTTCGTTAATAAGCTGCTGCGCCTGCCCCACATACTGTCCCAGCAAAGTCCCCGCGTCGACATAAACGGGCTTGACGCCTCCCAGTATTCCGTGAAAATGGTACAGCTCCGCCGTGAGTTTCGCCGCGGTGGACTTTCCCGTTCCGGGGTTGCCGCACCATATCATGTGTATGGGACCGGGATAGGGCTTCTTTTTATCGGCACATTCCCGAAAAAGCGCGCTCTGGTCGTCGAACATCTCTTCCAGAAAATCCAAACCAACATACCGTCGGAGTTGTCTGTAAACGTCGTTTTCATCCAGCGAACCCCGCTTTATAAAGCTGTTTTCATATTTTCCGAAATCGGCTTTCGCGACGCCGCATCCCGAAACACATTCGCCCGCGCACCTCGTCAAAGCCGCGCGTATGACCGTTCTCGCCAAGTTCTTTATGTCGCGGGCGTTGGCGAACTTCAACCTGTCCCTGTCGTTGTAATAATTTTGAAAAAACACGGGCAGGTCGCGCGCGACGTCGTCGTCAAGGCTTATTCCGCTTTTTTTTATGTCGGCGACGAATATTTCCATAAGAACGTCCGGCGTAAAATCGTCAATATCGATTATGTTACCCTCCCCGAAACGCGAATACAGCCCTTCGTTCATCTGCCACACATCGTCCATTTTTGACTCATAACCGGAGAAAATTACGCAAAACCGCTTGGATTTATCCGTCATGGCCGCCACAAGCGTGTTGAACACCTCGGCGCAGTAATTCTCGCCTTTGGAGGAAACCGCGCCGTCGCCCTTGTTGACAAGCGAATACACCTCGTCTATCAGCAAAACGCCTTCCTGCGCCTGCTCAATCATGTTCGCGGTATTGATGGCCGACGAACCCACATACTGCCCCACCAACCCCGAACGGTTCGCGACGATGGTATGCCCCGATTTAAGGATACCGCGTCCCGACAGGATTCTCCCGATTAAACCGGCAATCTCGCTTTTTCCCACGCCCGGCGGACCCTGTAAAACGAAATTCGGGACGGGGGCTTCCCCCCCGCCTTCGCGCCTCGCGCCCAACCGCTGAACAAAATATTCGGAACCGCCCCGCGAACCGTCAACCCGTTCGTTTTCGTCCTTGCTCAATTTCGGAATCATCGTGAGCGCCTGTTCAAGCGTCCGCGCCGCCGTTTCCCACCCGCGCGTGGTTTTAAGCAGTTCCATCGGGTCTATATGGCTGTAATCGCCGATACATTCGGGGAACAACTCGCTCCTGAGTGTTTGCGAGGCGATGAAAACCCTGTCTTTCCCCGACGACAGCATAAATCTCTCAAATTTTTCCTTAATCGGCTTCAAGTCCGTAATATCCGCGTTGCGGCTGTAAAAAGCCGTTTCCCGCACAAGGGCTTCAAAATCGGCGCGGTCAAACGCTATTCTGACGCGTTTCTCCTCCCCGGCAAAAACGCGCCTTATCCCGACTATTCGCATATATTCCAGCAAAGAAGCGATTTCATCGCTCCGCGGATTCCTCACAATCAAGCAGGAGTTTTTGTTGAAGCTCGCACCCTCCGAAGTGTTCTCGCTTACAAAAAGCGACGCCATGGACATTTCCCCGCGCGCCGTGAAAATCTGCTGAATATTCCCGGCATCGAGGTTTTTCGACAAAAACACGCATATATTGCGATTTTCCGTGCCTAAACTCTTCCAGTCGTCAAAACAGGCGTTGAACACCCGCCTGTTTTCAAGGGACGTCTTATTCACAAAGTCGTCAAGACTGGTAAAAACCACGGCGACGCGCCTGTCGGTCTGGGTCATAAAACGGTTCAGTTCAGCCACCGCCAAACTGTCCTCCAACCCGACGCGTTCGTAAGACGGCTTCCTTTCCGATTTTTCGCCGCCAAAGCCGTCGGAATCGCCCGAACCTTCCGCCGACCGCTTAAATCGGCTCATACCGGTTCTTTTTGTCGATTTGTCCGCTTTGCCGTTCAAAAAATCGCGGCTCGCCCTGTCAACGGTTTTTAACCTGCTGAGCGCTCCGGAAAAATATATCACCGCGTCAAAGCCCTGCTCCCTCAGATAACCGCTCAAAAGCTCCTCAAAACCGAGCAATTTTAAATCCCGCGTACAATAAACGTCGCGAAGATTGCCGATTATACAGAACATTCTCGTTGACGACAGCTCAAATATTGAATTCATAAGGCAACCTTCCGATAACTCCGGCTTCTTGTTTCTTCCTCGCAACAAAGCCGCGCTTCCATTCCCTCGCTCCTGAGCGTTTCGCTGCTTCCCATTTTTTCAAGAATTACGTCGCGGTATTTATCCCGTCTGCGCTCACATTCCCGCGTGCCGTAATCGTCCGCCTCGTTTAACACCGACATTTCCGTTTGCAAAACCCCGTTTTCGTCAAACCTCGGGGTAAGCCTGACGCGAATTTCCTCGCCCGTGTCGCGGTTGACAAACCTTTGCACGCTTTCGTTCAAAGCGCAATCCTCCGTCGAATCCACCTCGCGCAATCCGCACCCTTCTATGGCGGACGCGACGCACTCGCGCATATAATCCCGCAAAAACGCGTTATTGACCATTTCTATCCCTTTCAGAAAAGCCTCGTTGATTTCCCCGAACAGCTTATCCGTATCAACGCGTATGTCGCTCAACTCGTCGTCGGCGAACATATAAACGGGTTTTTCCAGCCTCTTCCCCAGAGCCTCGACCTTTCCGAGCAGCCGTTCATACTCCCCGTCCATGAATTCCGCCATGTCCAAAGCGTATACGTCGCTTTCCTCCCGAACATTTTCGGGCTTTACAATCGGGGCGTCCTTTATTTCGACTTTCCTGCCGGAAAGCAGCAGCTCCTCACATTCCGACAGCGCGGCGCGGCACAGGGAATACATCGTTTCCGACGGAGCGAGCCGCGCTTCGGTGCGCGCGATAAGCAACGCCGCCTCGTTCGCCGCGTCGAACGCCGCTATTACGGCCGCCTCGCCGTTCCCGAGACCCAGTTGCCGCTCAGCCGACTCCAAATGCTTTTGAAACAAGTCGCTTTCGGCAAAATCATAATGTTTTTTCAAATCGTCGTAAAACGCCTTCGCTTCCCCGATTATTTTCACGGCGGCGTTTTTAACGAAATCATTCCTTTCGGAAGCGTCGTTTGACAGCGCGAGGGCTTCGGACAGCAGTTTTTCCCGGCGAACAGCCGCCTTATACTTGAAGTTATCCGCTTCGGCGTTAATTTTATCGGCGAACCCGCGCGAGATTTCTTCGGCTTTTTCGGTTATGAAAAGGTTTATTCGCTCGCGCGCCCGGTTCAGTTCCCCCGTATAAGCGGCGCGGTCCGCGTCCTCGCGCAGCTGTTCGCGTGCGCGCGACATATCCTCTTGCCTTTCTTTGAGGATTTCCTCAATTAACGCGTCAACCCTGCGATTTTCCTCGTTCGCGACAATCCACAGCTTGGCGGCTTCGGCGGCGATTTCAAAATCAAGGTCGCTGCGGCGGCGCTCCTTTCGCTCTTTGCCTAAGTTCAAAATCGACTTGGAGAGCGTCTTCGCGTGGACGCCGTCGGCTTTCAGCAAAGCTACCGCCAGCTCGCCCGACAACCGCGCAAGCCTTACTATGCCGAAAGAATAGATACCGCCGCGCATTTCCCCGCTCATGTAACGCTCCTCATAAAGGCACCCGCCGTAACGCCTTTGCTGTTAATCATTTTCGCCAGAACCGCCCGCGTCTTTTGCGCCGCGTCCGCCGATTTGGCGTAATCGGAAATCACCTCGCCGCCGAAAACCGTTTTAACGGCGTTTTTCAGCGATTCGGCGACCGAACCCGCGTTCGCTCCGTAAACCCTTTCGTCAACCTCGATACCGATATGATTTTCATACCGCGATTCGGCTTTGTTCAAAATCGGAAAAATATCAACGGCAAACGCGCCGAAAACCATCCGAAAATCGTCTTTTTTCCCCGCCGCCCCTTCGCCGGCATTATCGGCGCGAAAGAAATACCAGTCGTCACACTCGTAACCGATTGAATTCATAACCCCCTCAACATTGGGAGCGATTACGTACATTCTTTCGTCGTAAGCCCTTACGGCGTTTATGAAGTCATCCCGCGCCTTGGACAATCTGTCCGCGTTCTTGCGGAGAATTTCGCATTTTTTATAAACGTCGGCGGTCTTTCCGCCCGTATCGGCGGATTTTACGCAGTCAAGAATCTCCCGCGTTTCATTCGCGGTTTCGGAATATACGCCGTTTGTCCAATAATCCAGCGCCTCCCCCGTGAATACCTTACCCTCGTCCTCGTAAAACGCGCCGCTTAGCCCGTCAACCCGCTCTATTTTCGCGAAAATTTCCCTAAGTTCATTCGCGCGTTCAAATAAAATGTCCGAATAAGACTTATGCCGTTCGCCGAGCCTGACAATTTCTTCTATGTCCAAGTCAATCCGCAGTTTCAGCCCCGCCGCCGCGCCGATTACGGACTGGTACAGAGCGTTTTTGTAAAACCCTTTCAGTTCCTCCGCGGCGCTTTTGTAATGCGTTACGGCTCCGGGCATAAATTTGCCGAAGGGGTATTTGTCGCTCGCGTTTTCAAAATAAATCAAAATATCGTTCAGCGCGTCTTCCGCCTGCTTGCGTTCACGCTCGCGCTCCGCCGCCGTAACGCGCGCGTTTTCGCGAACCTGCGCCAGCGCGAGTGCGTTTTCCCTCGCCTCGATTTCATAAAGACGCTTTAATTCCTGTTCCAACGCGGAATACTTTTGCTTAATGCCCGCCATTTGCCGCCGGATTTCACCTTCCGCGCCGTCAAACGCCGAAAGCCCGCCTTCGGACGGCACGCGCTCGCCGCCGATTATAAGCTGTCCGCCGCTTAGGGCGTCCAACCGCTTTTTTGAAGCCGCGCGGTAATCGTCAAGCTCGCGCCGCAACTTTTTTAACTCGGATTCCAGCCGTTTAATGTCAGCCATTGTTCAGATGCTCCGAAATCACGCTGTTCCTGCGCTCGACCAGTTCCGCCATCGCGTTTTCCAGCATTTCGGCTATTTCCTCCAATTCCCGAAGCCTTTCGGTCACGGCGGCGGACTGAACGCCGCCTATCCCGCCGAGAATATCAATATCCGCCTTGACGTCGCCCCTCAGATTATCCAGCCTCTTTTTTATCGCGTCGGGAGAATTACCGTCCGAACCTTTGACGTCCTCGATTCGGCTGTCCGCGACGACTGCGTCCGGGCGGCGTTCCGGTGTTCGGCTGTCCGCGACGACTGCGTCCGGACGGCGTTCCGGTGTTTGGCTGTCCGCGACGACCGCGTCCGGGCGGTATTCCGAAAAGTCAAGCAAAACGCCCTTCTCGGTTTTTTTCAGCGTTACGCAGTTTTTCCCCGTCGGGAATATATATCTGCCCTTATCGGCGAACGAATTGTCGTTAAGCAGTTCCACAATCCCAAAAATCCCGATTGTGTCCGAAACCGCCGGACCGTCGAAAAAAACGCCCATTTCCGCGTCCGAACCGTCGTGCCTTATGTAGAGACAACCGTCCGCCATAAAAACATCGAAACTGCCGTAATCCCCGTCGGGATTGAACGCGCGGGCTTCTCCCCCTTGAATTACACGAATGTCAAGCGGATTATCCCCCGCTTTGATATTTTCGATTTTTACAAAATCACTGCTGTTCAAAATCATCGGCTTGTAATTTCTCCCATAATTTTTTCGCGCTTTCGGACGGAATCCCGACCATCATTCGCTTATCGCCGCTTATGAAAAACTCGGTCTTTCTTCCCAAACCGTAATCGTAACAATCCTTGTATCTGTCCGTCAAATGAATGATATTCTGGTTGGACGAACCCCTGTACCCCTTGTCGTCGTCAAGCGTTTCCCTGTATTCGCCGTCAATCAGCGTGTCGATTTCGTTCAACAGCACGCCGGACAATTCCGAAAGCGCGTAACCGGTGTAAACAATCACGCCGAAATCCCTTTCCGCGCGAACCGCCCGAATAAGCTCACACAGTTCCCGGGCTTGCAAAAACGGTTCCCCGCCGCTGACCGTAATCCCCTCTATGCCCTCAACCGAGAGGATTATATCGGTCAGCCGAGGTATCTCGACCGTCTCTCCACCGCCGGGGTCTTTCATGCTTTGAGCGATACAGCCCGCGCAGTTCTTTTCGCAACCCTGAACCCACAGCGCGAACCGCTTATGGGGTCCCAAAACCTCGGTTTCCCTCACATAGAAAGCAATCCTCAGACAGCCGCTCATGCTTTCACCGCGTTTTCGCCGTTGATAACACGCGCTTCGGCGTTTATTCCGCCCGTTTTTTCGGGCTTGAGCGTCAGTTCGACCGAACACGCGCGCGCCAAACCGCTTTCCGGCGGCAAAGGAACCGTTATTTTCCTCACGAGTTTAATTTTATCGCCGTCGGGTTCAAGCGGACTGTTCACGTTCTCGTAGCCTTTTTCGCGGCTGAACAGCATTATCGCGCACTCCCCGTTCTTTATATCCCCCGCGGACGGCCGAAACGCGGTTTTAACCTCGCCGCCCCCGCGAAACTCCGCTCCCGCCGAAATAAGCGTTCGGAACACATACCTTTGCGATACGGGGTCGCTTACGGTTATCCCGTAATCGTATTCCGCGAACGCGCCCTTCTCCCCTTCGGCAAACGCCCCCGGAACAATCCCGTTGGCGTCCATGTAAAGCGCCGCGCCTGTCAGAATATCGTTCGCGCTTAAATCATAAATGTTCACTTCCTCGGGGAAAATATCGTTTATCGCTTTTATCACCGACGGCATGACCTTAGCGGCGTTCGCGCCCCTCGCGGGGAACACGCCGCAACCGTAAACCGCCACGCGGGAAATTTCCCCCGGCGTTTTCCCCGCCTGCTTTAAGACGGAAAGTATCCGCGCCCCTATCCTTTCGGGAGCGGCAAGGGTACCCTCCCTTGTTATTTTAACCGTTTTACCCGATTCGCCCGAATAGCCCAGCTCGAACGAATAACCGTCCGTTCCGCATAAAAGCGCGTCGCCGCCGCCTTCATAAAACGCGTCGCAATAATACAGCGCGGCGGCGGATTTCGGGACGATGGCGACGTCCTCCTCCGAAGCGGGGGCGACCGCGGGCGCGTCGGGCTTCTTTACCGCGTAAGACCAACGCCCCTCCTTGGCGTAGACGACTTCAAGGGCGTATTGTTTCCT
>JAIRWE010000114.1 GCA_031253365.1 Oscillospiraceae bacterium
ATTCGGCGCGGCAAAATTAAAGTGCAGAATTCCGGTGCAACACAATTCTCCCGAACATGACAAACATCTTCACAAATTCCGCGAAGTCGGTTTCTCGGTTCTTGATTTCTTTTAGACGCGTGTTTGTCCGCACCTTAATTTATAAAAAGTGTTGACATTTCTTTTATTATGTGCTACAATCGTTAATCATAGCAACAATAATTTGGGAGGTTTTCACTATGTTTACGGTAGAACAGTTGCAAGCGTTAAAGAAAGGCAATATCGGCGTCGATGCCGATAAAGTCAGGCAACGCATTCCGGAAGCGTATAAGAACGCGACGACAAAACAGAAAGAAGAAATCGCAAAATTGTCCGGTCTTTCCAAGTTCACATTTTACGGCGTGAACAAAAGCGGCTCGGCTTCGCCGAAGGCGGTGATTGCCTTGGCTCAGATTATGGACATTTCGCCCCACTATTTAACGGGTGAAATTGACAGCAAGGAACCCTGCAACGCGGCGGTGTTGGCGGAATTTTTCAACAAATGTCAGGGTAGCTCGAAAAAAGCGGAGAAAATTAAGGTCAAAGCGACGCCGGTTAAAGTAAAGCCCGCCGTGAGTTCCAAGCCGGAAAAGAGCGTAAAGAGGGTAAACGCGAGAACCAAGTCCGTCGCGAAAACCAAAAAACCCGTGCTGAGAAAGCAAAAGGCCGAAAAGGTCTTGAAGCCTGTCAAAGCGACCGCGAAACCTCAAAAATCCGTGGTACTTGACGACGCCATGGCGGTAAAGTTGCTGGAAGCGTTGTTTATACGCGCCAAGTACGACAAGGCGGCGGCGGAAACCTATGCGGCAGTGACGGGGCTTTTGCTGAAATAACTCGCGAAGCGGCTTTACAAGAAGCGCGGGCTTTAACGGGGGGCGTCGTTGTCGCCTTCCGGCGCGATTATGTCGGTTATGCCGACGCAACTCTGAAATACTTTACCGTGCCGCACGGACATAAAGCATTTTGGGGTCGCGTCGGTATTGCGGTTGTTTCATTAGAGGTGCCCCGTAATCTAACACAAAGGAATGGTTGTAACAATGCCGAGAACATCAACGATAAATCGCGAAACGCGGGAAACAAAAATATCTTTATCCCTTAATCTTGACGGAACGGGGGATTATAACGTGTCAACGGGAATAGGCTTCCTTGACCATATGCTTGTATCGTTCGCGGTACACGGCGGATTTGACTTGGATTTGAAATGCGAGGGGGACTTGAATGTTGACTCCCATCATACCGCCGAAGATATAGGGATAGTGCTGGGGAAAGCGGTTAAAGCGGCGTTGACTGAAAATCGGGGAAACGCGCCCGTTCCCGTGAACCGCTACGGCTTTGCGAAGATACCGATGGATGAGTCGTTGGCAAGTTGCGTCCTTGATATAAGCGCGCGTCCTTTTTTGGTGTTTAACGCCGAGTTTACGGCGGAAAAAGCCGGCGGTTTCGATACCTGTCTGGTTGAGGAATTTATGCGGGCGTTTTCGGTAAATTCGGGAATTACCCTGCATTTAACGGTTGACTACGGCATTAACGACCATCATAAAATTGAAGCGATGTTCAAGGCGTTCGCCTACGCTCTCAAAGAAGCGGTGAAAGAAAACCCCGACGGTAAGGTTATTTCAGCGAAAGGCAGCCTATGATAACGATAATCGACTACGGCGCCGGAAATCTGTTCAGCGTGAAAAACGCGCTGGATTTTTTGGGTATGGAAAACGAAATTTCTTCCGAAACCGAGGATTTACGTAAAGCGGACAGTCTTATCCTTCCGGGGGTGGGGGCTTTTCCCGACGCGATGAAAATGCTGGACGAGCGCGGACTTACGAGCGTCATAAAGGAACAGGCGAGGAAAAAGCCTTTTCTCGGTATATGCCTCGGAATGCAAATGCTGTTCGACAAAAGTTACGAGTTTGGGGAAACCGACGGCTTGGGGCTGATTAAAGGCGAGGTCAGGTTAATGAAACCGCGCGGTCTCGCCGTTCCTCATATGGGTTGGAACTCACTTGAAAAAAATACGCCGTGCGGTTTGTCGGAAAGCGTATATGACGGGCAGCACGTTTATTTCGTACATTCGTTCGCGGCGGATTGTTGTTCCGGCAATGTCGCGGCTTACTGCGACTACGGCGGAAAAGTCCCCGCCTTGGTATTCGACGGGAATGTTTACGGTTGCCAGTTTCACCCGGAAAAAAGCGGCGACAGGGGAATAAATATATTGAGGGCGTTCGCGAAGTTATGACTGCCGACACAACGTAACGCGATGTTTGCGGAGGTTGCTTTAGCTGATTATGATTATTTTTCCCGCGATTGACATCAAAGACGGAAAATGCGTCCGGCTTTTGCGGGGCGACTTTGGAACCGCCGTAAAGGTCGCCGACAGCTATATGGACACGGCGCGTTCGTTCATGAAAGCGGGCGCCCAATGGATTCACATGGTGGATTTAGACGGCGCGAAAAACGGAGAAGACAAATCCAACCGCGATATATTTCTTGAAGTCGCGAAAAATATTTCTTGCAAAGTCCAGGTAGGCGGGGGAATCCGCACGCTCGAAAACGTCGAAACATACTTGAACGGCGGCGTTTCCCGCGTTATCATCGGTTCGGTCGCGGTGAAAAATCCCGACCTTGTAAAAACAGCCGTCCGCGAATACGGAGAAAAGCGCGTCGCCGTGGGAATAGACGCGAAGAACGGGTTCGTCGCGACTGACGGATGGCTGGAAACAAGCGCGGTCTTTTACATTGAACTTGCCGTGGAAATGTGCAAGGCGGGCGTGAGGTATTTTGTTTTTACCGATATTGATAAAGACGGCACGCTTTCGCGACCCAATCACGGCAAAACCAAGCGATTGCAGAATGAAGTCGGCGTTTTCGGGGGCAAAATTATAGCAAGCGGCGGAATCAAGACGCTCAGTAGCATAAAAACACTTAAAAAGAACAACATATACGGCGCGATATGCGGCAAGTCGCTTTACAGCGGAACGCTGGACTTGAGAAAAGCGATAAACG
>JAIRWE010000179.1 GCA_031253365.1 Oscillospiraceae bacterium
GCGTGTCTCGGCCGCCCCCCCCCGCGCGGGCGCTCGCCCTCGCTCCGTGGGGGTTGATTCCCCGCATCGCGAAATAGACGCAGCAGGACGTCACCGAGAACGTGTAGGAATAGACGCCCGTCCCCTCCGCGCCCAGAACCCTCGACAGATAGGGCGCCAGCACGACGGGCAACAGGATTATCAGAAGCTGGTGGACGTTTTGGTAGATGAGGTTTTTTTTAATGGTGGGCATTGGCTCGGCACGGTCTTTCTGTAATAATATTCCGCAAATTCAAAGTCAATCGGGTCGTCTATGTCCGCGCCCTCAATCTCGTCGATTGAGTAAATATACGGTTTATCGCCTACGACGTTCTTAAACTTTATCATGTCGTTTTTGGAAATGACCGAAACCGCGAAATTCAGCGCGTATATATCGGGTAAATCCTGGCTTCTGGGCTGATTGTAAGGGTCATAGTTAATCGGCTTGTTCTTTTCAAACAGAAATTCCTTGATTAAATGCGCGCTGTTCAGCGAGTTGTATCCGCTGTCAAACTCAAGGAATTTCAAGTATTCTTTTACGGCGCGCTCGATTGTTTCGTCCTTAATGAGCGGGTTGGTCACGTTCGCGTAGACGACGATATCCCCCGGGAAATTCTCAGCCATGTTTTTGTAAACGTCGGACATACTCACGGTGTTCGAGGCGTATTTCCCGTCCCTTTTCACCGTTTCGCAGCCCAGTTCGCTCGCCGTTTTGAGCATTCCGTCGTCGTTTGAATTGACGACGACGCCGCCCAGCCCTTCAATCCTTAAAAGCTGATTTATTTTAATGCTCAATAAGTCGCTCCCCGCGAAGGGCTTCACGTTCTTATTTTGCACCCTCTGCGAACCGGAACGCACGGCGACTAACGCTTTCACTTTCATTTTCGGCTCCCCCCCGCGCTTTCAAACAAGCCGTCGAAATCCGTCCTTTCAAAGACCTCGAGCTTCCCGCCCCGGGTGGCGTTGCGGATTTTTATGCCGTTCTTTTCGGAAAATTCGCGGAAATACGCATAGCACGATTCGGTGGAATCGACTAAAAAAGCGGGCTTGAACGAATGTTCCCCGGTAACGCGGTAATCGCTTACCGCCCCGTCTTCCCGCAATACGCCGTCCTTATCGACCGTGCGGCTGTAAGAATTATCCACGCCCAGCAGTATAATTTCCCTGAAACCCATGTAAACGGCTATCTCAATGGCGACCGCCGTTATCGTATGGGAGATGGACACATATTTTGAAACGTCCCCGCTGTGGCTCTTTTTCACGAATTTATGCTTCCTGATTAAGTAACGCCCGAACCCGAAAACGAAGACCACGCCGTTTTTCGCCCTCATTCCCTTGAAAAACGACAGCAGGTTGACGAACTTGTATTCCGTCTCCAAATCGCGAATCCTCTCCGCGTTCTCAAAAATCACGTCCAAGTCGGTCGATAAATAAAACGTGGGACGCCAGTCGGTCTTGTCGAAAACGTCGAATATTCTGTTGCTCGCGAACGTGACTTCGCCTTTCAAGCGGTTCAAATCGTCAATCGTCAGACTGGGACCGTTGCCGATAACGAAGCATCTGCCGCCTTCAAACTTGCCCTTAAAACCGCTTATTTTCTTTGAGCTTTTTGAAAAACGGAAAAAAAGATAGAAAAACGCCCGCGCCGCCGTCGCGACCGGAAACAGCATTACGCGCTTGAACCCCGTCAAAAGCAAATTCCCGCCCGTATTGGTTATCAACGCCCAATCACCCCTTTATGAACCGACGCAAATACGCGAAACGACGCTTAGTATTCCGCGTTTTTCCCGCCTTTGCCCCGCGAGTGCAAAATCCCAAGGTTATCACGTACAGAAAAACGACGTCCCTCAAAGAACTGATACTGATGAAAGTATAAAATTTTTCATTGAAAAAATGCAGAAAAACGCCTTGAGCCGCGTAAGCGTACACAAGCAACGAAAAATCCGGGCGTTCGTGTTTGTGAGCGGTTCTTTTCGGTTTTACCGAAAGATAGAATATCATCATTGCCCCCGACATTATTGATGTTAATACCATAAACCCCGGCAATCCGAAATCGTACAGATAATCGCGAAACCCCGTATACACATTCCCCGTGGAAACGCCGTTCGACACACGGGGTTCCAACTGTTGAACGTACCTTAACGCGGGTATATCGAAAAGCTGTCCGATGTTGTTATACAATACCGAAAATGTTTCCTTGCCCCATAAAGGGGAATCGGGAGGGGGATTTTGCAAAAACAAGTCTAAATTCTGAACGGAAGCCCCCGCGTAAAAAGTAACGTAATAGACGGGGGAATATTCGGTATTTCTGCCCACGGTCGACCTGAAAGCGACAAACAAAGCCGAAAATGCCATCAACAGCAACAAGCCCCTCAGCGCGAATCTGCCGCTCATCATTCTGTGCCAGCCGTGCTTTCTGTGCCACAAAACATAATATACAACCAACCCGATAATCGGATACGCGAGCAAAAGCCTTCTGTTCGCGTTGACGAGAGAGGCAAGTAATACGGCGATTAAAGCAACCGACAATAATTTATTTATTTTCTTCTTGTATACAAGCTCGTGCATAAACAAGTAAACGCACACATACCCGCCCGTTAATACGAAATTGTACGCAAGCCTGATACCCATCGGTATTGATTCGTCCATGTTCAGTATTCCGTAAGAATAGGCTCTGCGATAAGCGTACATTCGGCTCGCCCAAGTCGCGCCGCCGCCGTAAGACATGGCAATGCGCATTACTTCGCCCAAATACAGCGCGGTCACGACAAGAGATAACATTAAAAACGCGATTACGGCTCCTCTTTTGACATAAACAGGTTCATCAGCCAAATCGGACGCGGTCTTTTCGTTTCGGCGGACGACCGATACCGGAAATAAAGCGCGGACAAAACCCGAAACGAAGATAAAAATCGATATGCCGCCGACTATTACGCCGTATGTTTTCCAGCTCAGGGCAACCTTCCAATAATCGATGTTATACATACAACACAGCACGCTGAAAATAAACGCGGCACACATAATAAATGGCGGCGCCATAATATCCTTACCGAATATCAGATAACACAACAACATTTGCGCGACTAACGTAAAAAAAAGAATATATATAACCAAGTCGGCACCTCAAAAAATCCTCTCATAAAGGTTTTCCAACTTTCTCGCTTCGCTTTTGATATCGAATTTCGCCTTTTCGGGCAATTCGCCCGCGCCGACCCGCGAAACGGCGCGTTTCGCCAGTATCTTTTCAGCCCACGCTTCCGCGCTTTCGCGCAAGCTCATAAATTCAACCTTGTCGGAAATTTTCGCCTCGCCGGTCACTCTGTCGGAAACGACGGCGGGAAGGGCGGCGAACACGGCTTCTACAAGGACGACCGGCAACCCCTCGTACAAGGACGGCAGAACAAAAACGTCCATCGCCCGGTAAAGTTCGTTCACGTCGTCCCTGCCGCCTAAAAACAGCACGTCCTCGCGCAGGTTCAGCTTATCCGCCTTTTCCTCGATTTTCCGCCGCAGTTCGCCGTCGCCGACCAAAAGCAAAACGCCGTCTTTGTCTTTTTTGCGTATCTCATAAAAAACGTCAATCAAAAAAAAATGGTTTTTCGCCGACGTGAACCGCCCGACGTGACCCACGACAAACTTGCCGTTCAAGCCCAAATCGTTTCTCACCCTGCTTCTGATTTCCTCGTCATAAACGAACCTCGCGGGGTCGACGGCGTTATGTATGACCGTTACCCTTCCTTGTTTGAAGGCTTTGCCGCCGAAAAGCCATTTCCCCGCGTGTTCGGAGCAGGCGAACAAATGGGTCGGATATATCCGTGAGAACGGACGCAGGGCGTATTTGAGCATATTCCTGCCTAATTCGCCCCTGCCTTTTCCCGCGCTCGTGTGGCTGTGGGCGATTCTCACGGGGACTTTCGCCCTTTTCGCCGCGTTCAGCGCGAACACCGAAAGCGCGTTCATGTGCGAGTGAACGATTTTATAGCCGCCGCGAACGAAGATTTCCTCCAAAGCCTTCATGTAAGCGGGCAAACGGACGCACGGCGGCACTTTATACACCTTGCAGCCCAAAGCGAGTATTTCGTCGGGGATTTCACGCGGGGAATCGTCGTGGATAATAAAATCGAACCGGACCTTCGCTTTGTCGATGAACTTGTAATAGTTGAAAACGACCGATTCAACCCCGCCTTTGGCTATTTTCCCCATTACGTGGGCGACCCTTATCATTTCGCCTTCTTCTTGGAGGACGCGGCGGCGGTCAATACGGCGAACGCAACGGAGGAAACCGCCAAGGCTATTCCGCCCGCCGCGCCGCCCGTGTTCGGGTTGGAATAATCAAAAGCCCTGCCGCCCGCCGGACCGGTCAGGGGCAGCGTTTCGTCGGTCAGCAAATAACCGGAGGCGTGGCTGATTCTGATGGAAACCTCGCCGTTACGCACGACGGCGTCAAGCTCCTCCCGGGCGTTTCCGTCGTCGTCAATATAGTACGCCTTAACGTCGGATATTTTGTACCCCGCCATTTTGTGGAACGCCGAATGAACCGTAAGCGTTAAAGTGAAGCCGAAATCCCCGGAATTTGCCGGATAGATATAAACGCCGCGAATGTCCCTGCCCCCGACGCTCTTCACCCCGACTTCAATTTCCCCGCGAAATACGACGGCCTGCGCGTTGTTTCCTATATCGCTCGGGTCAATGGTGATTGTGAAACCGTTCCCGACAAACACGACGGGGGTGTCGCCCTTCGCGATTTCGGCAAGCGCCTCCACCGTCAAAAGCGTGCCTTCCCCAATCGAAATACTGCCGCCGTTCGCGATTGCGTCTTTGACGGTTTCCGCCGTAATCACGTTTTCATAAGGGGCGGCGGGCGGCTCATAATCCGGGGGGGTTCCGTAGTCCGCCGCCGCCGCGCAAAGCGAAAGCGCCGCCGCCGTAATGAGAACCGCGCAGATTTTATTGACATATTTCATCATCAGGTTGTTTTCTCCTTTTCTTTGATTTCCGTAAAGCATTTTTTGAACCGCGTCCCCGCGTAAAACAAAGCCGCGCACCACATCAGCAGGGATATTATCACATAAAAGACGGGAACGCCGAACCCCCGCGCCGTCCACGCCGCCGAAGCGTCCGTTATCAGGCGCGAAAACCGCGCCGCGGCGTCCGCGTATTTATCGTAACCGAGGATGCCCGCGCTTTCCGCTTTCAGTATAACCAAACGCGGAAGCGTCCAAAAGACGGCGGCATATACGAGGAAACCGTATTTCCCGCGGTAACCGCTCAAAAACGCGCCGTACAGCCAGCAAACCGCGAACAAAACCGCCAAAACCGACTTTATCGCGTCCGTCGCGAACGCGGGAAGGAATTTCTCGTATTCGTAGAAGGCGCAGGCGAACGTGACCGCCGCGCACAGCGACATATCCTGCCAAGCCGCCGTTTTTTCCGAAGCCTTTTTCAGACCTTCGGGCAATTTCGGAAACCTGCCGCCGATTTTCTCAATTAACGTCATAACTTCCCGAACCCCCGCCGCCGTAAATCGTTTCATACGGCACCACGCCGTTATAATTAACGCTCAAAAGGATTGCGTTTACCGTGAAGGCGTATACGCAAAACGCCGCGAGCGTCACGACCGGAAACAACCTGCCCTTGCCTTTCGCGCCGCCGAATCTGTCCTTCGTTTTTTGCGCGACCATAAGCACGGCGTCGGGGATTAACGCCAAAACGGGGGCGATAAAGAACAAAAGCGCGAAACGGGAAAGAACCGAGTGCTTCATTCCCAGAATCTCAAAGTACAGACCAAAGAAATACGCGTTTATCAAAACCGAATTTAAGGCGCGTTTCTTTATAAGTTCTTCCCTGAATATAAAAAGCGGGACAAACGGCAACGCGAAAATTACCGTGTACGTCGCCGGAAGCCCGACGGTCATGTGGACGCTTTCCGTAGGGACGTAGCCTTTGTAAAAGTATTCCGTCACAAATTCAATCGCGGGAACCGAAAACACGAGGGACAACACGGTGATTACGCCGTATGCGGACAGCACCGCCAAGTTCATCCTTATTTTCAAGATAAAATAAAAAGGAAGCGCCAGCAAAGCCGAAAAGTGAAAACAGGAGGCGAACAGCACCAAAACCAAAAACCTGACGGGCTGTTTCGAGGCGACGCAGCTTAGGGCGAACGCCACGATTACCGCCGCCGTAAACTGCCGCATAAAATTAAGGGAATTGTAGTAGAAACCCAGCGATATGAACGCCGCGACGCTTACGCAGGCGCAATTCGAGTTCCTGTATATATAGGCGACCGTTCCCGCGGCTATGAAAAAGGAGATGAGCGCGAACATCGGCTGCTTGTCAAGCGTGATTACCGTAAGTATTTTGAGGGGGACGGCAAACCCCTTTTCGCGGCTCCACGCCGACACGCTTTCGTAATCATCGAAAATCAGCCGCTCATACCACTGCGCGTAAAGGTTATAGTCATACCCCGTGCCTTCCCTTATCGCCGCGATAACGAAAAACGCCGCGAACACCAAAAGCAGGTATATCCTTAAAAGGGCTTTGCTTTGCCTTTCGGATAAGCCGCGTTTTCGGCAAAGCGGGATTCCGAGAGCGGTCAACCCTATAAGCAGCGCGTGATATATTAACAATTTTCGCTCCTTAAACCGCGCCGGAGAGAATGTCCTCGGCGGTTTTCATCAAGCCGGCGAACGCGCCGTCCGACAGCCTGCTCCTTATGACGCGCTCGGACTTCCCGAACGCGGGCGGCCGCGTTCCGACGGAGTGCGAATCGGTTCCTATAAGCCGAACCTTCCCGCTTTCTATCAGCTTGAGCAATATATTCCTGTACCCCGGTCTTTCAAAAGAATCGCAGTTGCATTGCGCCAAAACGTCATAAGACAGTATTTCATCCATCGTTTCGGTCTTGTTGTAGTCGAAGTACCTTTCAATGTGGGCGAGTATTATTTTAACCCCGCACTCGCTTAAAAAATTTTTCAGCGTGTTCAAAAACGTCGTCGAAAAGGATTCATACGGGAGTTCAAGCAGCATATAATCCGTCCCCGCGACGCACAGCCCTTCAAGCGGCAAACCGCCGAGCGCGGGCGAAAAATACACTTCCGCGCCCAGAACCGTTCGCGGGTAATCGCCGCCCTTCACCGCCTTGTCAAGCTCGCCCGCGCTTTCCGCCCGCCTTCGGAGGAATTCGTCCGCGCCGTATCTGTGAAGGTACAAATGCGGAGTCGCCACCACGACGTCAACGCCGTCGTCCCTTAACAGCCGGAGTAGCTTCAACGATTCTTCCGCGTTTGCCGCCCCGTCGTCCATTTTAGGCAGTATGTGCGAGTGAAAATCAACCCTCATGCGTCAGGCGACCCCCGTTTAAGTCTGCGGCTTTTTGCGGGAGTATTTGTAATAGCCGCTTTTTTTGTAACTTTTCACGCCTTTCGCGTTGCAGTTCGCTTTTATGAAACCAAGTACCTTGCCGTTTGTCATCTCGACCGAACGCAACGCCTTATTTATGTCGGTGTGCGTGGTGCCGCCTTCCCAGACGACGAACACGACCCCCGAAACGATACCGTTCATTAACTGCGAGTCCGCCACCACGTTGACGGGCGGGGTGTCAATCAGTATGTAAGCGTAATGCCCCGACAGCTTGCCCAGCATTTCGCGCATGAAGTCGGACACACGCACTTCGGCGGGAGTGGGCGGACTGG
>JAIRWE010000061.1 GCA_031253365.1 Oscillospiraceae bacterium
AATTATTTTATAATCGACCCCGCTTCGTGCGCCACGCATATTTCGGACAGACTTGCCTATGATATGCTTGACGTGCTTGAACCCCCGTTGCAAACGTGTACACCTGAAAAGGTTTACGACGTGTTAAAAGGCTTTTCCCGCCATGAAATTGACGAATGTCACAGCGAACTGTACGAATTGTATAATAACGGCGTATTATTCAGCGAGGATAATTTCAGCCCTTACGCGGCGTCAGCGAAGGACGCGCCCTTGAAGGCGCTTTGCCTTCACGTATCGCACGATTGCAATTTGAGGTGCGGGTATTGTTTCGCCAAAACGGGCGGTTACGGGCAATCGAGAACTGTTATGTCCCCCGAAACCGCCGCGAAAAGCCTTGATTTTCTTGTCCTCAACTCAGGGCGGCGCACCGAGCTTGAAGCCGACTTCTTCGGCGGAGAACCGCTCATGGCATGGGAAACGGTCACCGCAACGGTCGATTACGCGCGTTCGCGCGAAAAAAAGTGGGGCAAGCGTTTCAGGTTTACACTTACTACAAACGGAATGTTGCTTGACGACGCAAAAGTTGATTATATCAACCGCGAAATGAGCAACTGTGTTCTTTCGCTGGACGGCAGAGCGGACGTCAACGACGGAATTCGCAAAACCCCGGACGGTTCGGGCAGCTACGACGCAATCGTCCCGAAATTCCAAAAACTTGTCAGAAGCAGGAAAAAGCCGGGTTTTACCGATTACTATATCCGCGGAACATTCACCGCCCGCAATCTTGACTTCGCGAATGACGCCGCCGAAATGGCGCGTTTGGGGTTCAAAAATATATCCGTTGAACCGGTGACCGCCGCGCGCGGTTCGCCCTACGCGATAAGCCACGAGCATATCGAACGCGTTTTCGAGGAATACGACCGCCTTTATTCGCTTATCAAAAGCAAGGAATTAGATGTAAACTTTTTTCACTTTACAATAGATTTGAAACGCGCTCCCTGCCTTATACGCCGGCTTCGCGGATGCGGGTGCGGAAACGAGTATGCCGCCGTTACCCCCAACGGGAATTTATATCCGTGTCATCGTTTCGCGGGCGACGACAAATGGAAAACGGGAAATATCAACCAAAAACGCTTGTCACACGAAACGCGCGACTATTTCATAAACACGCACATCTACGGCAAGTCCGGGTGTGCCGATTGTTGGGCGCGGTTTTACTGCTCGGGCGGTTGCAACGCCCTGTCTTACGAAAATTACGGCGACGCGCGCGTAACAAATAAAGAAAGCGTCGAGTGCCTGCTTATGAAAAAGCGGCTTGAATGCGCGATCGCCCTTAACGCTTTGTCCGAACTCGAAAGAGGTTTTTAGAAGTTGCCTTATGAAAAAGTCGTTGTTATTCCTGTCCGTGACGGTTTTCCTGAATATGGCGCTTACGGTGATTTCGCGCCTTTTTACCGATTTTTCGGAATGGTACGCCATGAATGTTTACCCGGTTTTCGTCGCGGTAATCGCGCGCATAACGGGGATTTTCCCCTTTTCATTGGCGGAAATCCTGCTTATGCTGTTAATTCCCGCCGCCTTGGCGGGGGTTGTTTTCGCGGTCATAAAACTGGTAAAAAGCAAAGGGAAAAGGAAGCGTGTTTTGATAAAGACGGCGGTATATTTTTCCTGCGCCGTATCAACCGCGCTTTTGGTGTTCATGCTTAACTGCGGGATAAACTATTACCGCCGCCCCTTCTTGAATAAAGAAGGCTTCGGCGCGTCGGAATATTCCCAGGCGGAATTATGGACGGTTTATCTGATGGTGCTGGATGAATTTTGTGAAATCGCGTCCTTGATTGATACCGACGCGGACGGCGCGTTCATATTGACAAGTAACTTGGACAAAGCCGCCCCCGACGCGTTGAGAGCCGCCGCCGAAAAATATCCCCGCCTCAAATCATATTATCCCCGTCCGAAACCGGTGTTAAATTCCGGGTTGATGTCGGACGCGCGAATTATCGGGATTTTCTCTCCTTTTACGATAGAGGCGAACTATAACAAAATCGCGCCTTTGAGCCAAAAACCCTCCGCCGTTTGTCACGAACTGGCGCATTTGGCGGGGTTCATGCGGGAGGAGGAGGCGAGTTTCATCTCGTTTGTCGCCTGTCGCGAAAGCGGCGTCCCCGATTTAATGTACAGCGGTTATCTTGACTTATACGGCTATATTTCCCGCGAACTTGAATGGATGGACGAGAATTTGTACGGCTCGCTCCCCGATTACACAAAACACGCGCTTGACCGTTACATAGGGCGGCTTGATTTTGAGGAACCGTTCAGCTTTGAGGTATTCGGCGGTTTCGGCGCGTACGACCTGCTCCCCGAACAAGCGCGGGAAGAACTTATACGCCGATATGACTTCTGGCAAAGCCGCGTCCGTAAGATAACCTATGAAATCGACGACAACGGGAAACTCGTGGAAGTCATTACTTCCAACCCGGTTTCCGAAATCATCGGAGATATTTCCGGCAACATAAACGACACCTATCTGAAAGCGCAGGGACAAAGCGGCGGCGTCGGAAGCTACGGGAGAATGGTGGATTTGGTGGTTGCGGAATATCTGTCGTCTTATTAAGATTTTTTGTTCGGAGGTTATACCCGGTGAACATACGAATAGGCGGCACAGTCCGCAATTCCATCGTCGACGGTCCCGGAATACGTTATGTGATTTTCGCGCAGGGCTGTCCCCACAGATGCGAGGGTTGCCACAATCCCCAAACGCACGACTTTGACGGCGGCGAAATAACCGACACCGAAACCATCGCCCGGGAGATAAAAAAAGACCCGTTGCTCGGCGGGGCGACTTTTTCGGGAGGGGAACCGTTCGCGCAGCCCGAAGCCTTCATTGACTTGGCAAAACGTCTCGAAGGAATGAATATAATCTGTTACACCGGATACACGTTTGAAGAATTGTATTCCCCCGAAAAAACCGCGGAAACGGAATTGTTGAGCCTGATAGACATACTTATCGACGGGCGTTTCGACCAAAACCGAAAAAGTCTGGAATTGAAATTTAAAGGGAGCGCCAATCAGCGCGTAATCAATTCAAAGGAGAGCGTAAAACGTGGGAAGGCGATTGAAACTGTATTGTAAGGTTCTCGCGATTGTGATGATTTTCTCGCTTGCCGCCTGTGAAAGGGGCGAGGACGACGGGAGCGGCCATACGTTTTACTACGACCTCGACGCCAATCCGCGCACGCTTGACCCGCAAACCGCCGTTGACGCAAGCTCCCTGACCGTCATAACAAATCTGTTTGAAGGATTGTTGCGTCTTGACTCGGAAGGGAAGCTCGTCGCGGGGGCGGCGACTCAATACACGGTTTCGGACGACGGGCTGATTTACGAATTTATCCTGCGCGAGGATATTTTCTGGACGGACAAAAACGGTTTCGACGCCCGCTGCACCTCTTTGGATTTCGTGTTCGCGTTCAAAAGGCTGTTCAACCCCGCGACAAAATCGCGCAACGCCGAGGCGTACTTTTGCATAAAAAACGCCGAGGCGGTCAACGACAGCAGATTAGACCTTGACTGGATAGGCGTAAACTCCGACGGCGACTTCAAACTCAGGTTCGTATTGGAATACCCCGACCCGAATTTCCCGCTTTTGCTCGCGGATACGCCCGCCTTTCCCTGCAACGAGGAATTTTACATCCGGTCGGAAGGGAGGTACGGGCTTATCACGGGCGGCGTGCCTTCAAACGGGGCGTTTTATTTGAGCGAATGGGTTTATGACGAATGGTGGACGGATGAAAACCGCGTAATTCTCAAAAGGAACATCAAAAACAGTGAAAATGAACTCGCTTTTCCCGCCGGAATCAATTTCAGAATGAACAGGGGCGATTCCTATTCCCTCTTTGAAAGCGGGGCGAGCGACTGCGTCATTCTGAGCGGCGACAAAGCGGTGACGCTTATCAAAAAAAATTTTCCCTACGACAGCGCCGAAAACGCCGTATGGGGCATAGTCTTCGATATGTCGGGCGGCGGATCATTCCTGAATAAATCGGATTTTCGGCACGCGCTGGCTTTGGCGACGGACAGGGGCGCAATCGACGCGAATACTCTCGGCTATGTGAAAACATCTTCCTTAATCCCGCCGGACGTGAAAGTCGGCGAACATTCATACCGCGATTTGGCGGGTAACGTCGAATCCGCCGAGGCAAACACCGCTCTCGCCAAAGCGCATTACGACAAAGCGACGGCGCTTTTCGGCGAAATTTCCTCGCCGCCCGTAATAATTGTTCCAAGCGACAAAGCCATCCTCGAAATTATCGGGTATATAACCCAGCAATGGCAGGAAAAGCTGTCTTTTTTCTGCCACATTGAATCGTTGCCCCCTTACGATTACAACGAAAGACTTGCGGACGGCGACTATGATTTGGCGGTGGTGAAAATTCCCGTTTCGTATAACAGTCCGTCCGCCGTATTCGACGGGGTTTTTGTGAGCGACGAAACCCGCGCGCTTTACGAGAAAGCGCGTTTCACCTCCGACGCGGAAGAAAGCGCCGCGCTGTACAAAAAAGCGGAGGAGCGCGTGATAGAATCCGCCTGCGTAATACCCGTTTGTTTTCAGACCGAATATTTTTTCAGAAACAAAAAAAGCGAGGGTTTAATATACAATCCTTTCGCAAGAACGGTTAATTTCAAGGAAGGGAAGGTTTTTAAAAACCTACCGAACCGCGCGTCCTGACGCCGACCTATCCGCCTTTCACAAAATTTTCACTTATTATAGCATATTTTCGCGAGGATATCTATCGGCATAACGCACAAAAATGTGTTGCTTTTTGTATATATTGTACAAAAAGCGCGGCGCGGCACGCCTTCTATACAATATAAATAAAAAGCCGCCTTTTTTTATATGTATTATGCGAATGGAAATTCCCGCGAAAAAATGTTATAATGTACGAAAATCTTATGAAAGGCGGATTATGTCAATGAAAAAGAAAATCTTCAGCACATTCATGGCGGTGTTCA
>JAIRWE010000123.1 GCA_031253365.1 Oscillospiraceae bacterium
TAACTGTCCCATTTTGAGTTCAACCTCCTGATAGTTTTTTTGTCAAAAACATTATATCAGGTTCGTTCCCGAAATGGGACCTTTTTTGCGCTCTTGGACAATTAAAGTTTCAATTCAGCGCGACTTATTCGCGGGTTATTTTCGGGAACGAACGGGGCGGCTTGACAAAAATCCGCTTTTGGTTTAGAATGTTTACGGCAGACGCGGTATGAATTCGGAGGGAATATGAAATACTTCAAAAAAATACGGGGCGGCTCGGTTTACCTTTCGCCGATAAGCGGCGAGGACGCGGAAATTTATGTCCGATGGATGAACGAACCCGACGTCGCGAACGGTCTCGGGGTGTCCGGTCTTGTCATTTCGGCCGTGTACGAGAAAAACTGGCTTGAAACATATCTGAAAAGCGATAAGGTCTACTGCTTCGCGATTGTCCGGCAAAGTGACGACGAACTTATCGGAACTCTGGAATTCAGGGATATCGAACACATTCACGGGACGGCGACAATCGGGTTGTTCATCGGCGACGCGGAAAACAGGGGGAAGGGATACGGCACCGAAACCGTCAGACTGGCGGTTCAATACGGGTTCGACGTCCTGAATTTGAACAACATTAACCTGAATGTGTACAGTTTTAACGAAGCCGCCCTGAAATCTTACGCCAAAGCGGGGTTTCGGGAATACGGCAGGCGCAGTCAGGCGTTTTACCTCAACGGGAAATACCACGACATAATAAGCATGGAAATTTTAAGGGAGGAATATTACAAAAATCCCTTGAATTTCAAATAATTGTATGATATAATCTCTATGTTATGCGGTTTCAAAAGCCGCAAATTCGCGTGCCGGGCAGTTTTTGGTCGCCTATGGGCGGTATGCGCGGCGGAGGATTAACCAAAACAAAGGAGGATATTACGCAAATGGCGGTAGTGTCAATGAAACAGCTTCTTGAAGCGGGGGTCCACTTCGGTCACCAAACAAGACGCTGGAACCCGAACATGGCGCCGTATATTTTTACGGAAAGAACCGGAATTTATATCATCGACCTTCAAAAGACGGTGAAGAAACTCGACGAGGCTTACTTGTTTGTACGTAGCGTCGTCGAGAACGGAGACGACATTCTTTTTGTCGGAACGAAGAAGCAGGCGGCCGATTCTATCAGAGAGGAAGCCGAACGCTCGTCCTCGCATTTCGTGAACGCGAGGTGGTTGGGCGGCATGATGACGAACTTCAAGACCATACAGAGGAGAATCAAGCGTCTTGAACAGCTTCATCAAATGGAAACGGACGGGACTTTCGATTTGCTGCCGAAGAAAGAGGTTATCAAGCTCAATCTTGAAATTGAAAGGCTGGAAAAGTTCCTCGGCGGCATCAAGAACATGAACAAGCTCCCCGGGGCTTTGTTTATAGTGGACCCCAAAAAGGAGAAAATCGCGGTTTTGGAGGCGAGGAAACTCGGTATTCCCATAGTCGCCATCGTTGATACCAACTGCGACCCCGACGAAATCGACTATGTGATTCCCGGTAACGACGACGCCATCCGTTCCGTGAAGCTGATTGCCGGGGCGGTCGCCAACGCCGTAATCGAGGCGCGACAGGGCGACGAGGGCGAGGAACCCGCCGAAGAATCCGTTCCTACGGAAGAAGTTCACGAAAAAGAAAGCAAAGGAGAGCAATAAATGGCTATTTCCGCACAAGACGTAAAACAGTTGAAGGAATTGACCAACTGCGGTATGATGGACTGCAAGCGCGCCCTGGAAGAAACGGGCGGCAATATTGACGAAGCCATTAAGTATCTGCGCGAGAAGGGGCTTGCCAAGGCGGCGAAAAAAGCGGGGAGAATCGCGGCGGAGGGCCTTGTTTACGCCAAAGTAGACGAAGCGAAGAAAACGGGCGTCATTCTCGAAATAAACTGCGAAACCGATTTTGCCGCCAAATCCGACAGGTTTGTGGAATTCGTCGAGATGGTGGCGCAAACGGTTATCGACAACGACGTTTCCGACGTCGAGGCGCTGAAAAACGTAAACTGCTCCGGCACGGGCGAAAAAATCGCCGACGTTCTCGTCGAGCGGATTTCGACAATCAGCGAGAATATTCAAATAAGGCGTTTTTCCAAGCTGACGGGCGACGGGCTTTTCTCGTATGTTCATAACGGCGGCGGCAGCATAATAGGAACCCTTTTGAAGATAAGCGCGGACGACTACGGCGACGACGTGAAGGCGTGCGGGAAGAACCTGCTTTTGCACATTACCGCGACGTCCCCCGACTATATAACGTCCGACGCCATTCCCGAAGCGGATATAAACGAAGAGAGGGAAACCCAGCTTAATCTCATAAAAAGCGAAAACGAAGCGAAACCCAAACCGCAGAACGTCGTCGAGAGAATCCTCGAAGGAAGAATGAAGAAGTTTTTCGAGGAGAGATGTCTTTTGACCCAGCCCTACGTCAAAGACCCCGATATGACGGTTGAAAAATACGCCGCGAGCATCGGGAAAAACATCAAGGTCGTCGATTTTATCCGTTTCGAGAAAGGCGAGGGAATAGCGAAAAAGGCGGAAAATTTCGCCGATGAGGTGGCGTCGATGGCGGGGGTGTGACGGCGAACTTTATTAACGGCGAAGAGGGGCGGATCGCGTGACCCGCCCCGCTTAAAAGGAGGCAAGCGATGTCACTGCGCGTTGAAAGCATCAGGAAGAAATACGGCGACTATTACGCCGTAAACGAGCTCAGCTTCGCCATTGAAAAGCCGGGCGTGTTCGCGCTTCTCGGAACCAACGGGGCGGGGAAGACGACGGCAATCCGCGTGATTCTCGGTATTCTCGCCAAGGAAAGCGGCAGCGTCAGCTGGAACGACCGCCCGTTGGACGTCACCGACGAAAGGGTGGGGTATCTGGCGGAGGAACGCGGCTTATACCCCAAATACAACGTAATCGAGCAGATGTATTATTTTGCCAGGCTAAAAGGCATAGACCGCGCCGACGCGACGCAGGCAATCGATTATTGGTTCGGGCGCCTTAACGTGGACGAATACCGCAAAAAACGCGCGGAACAGCTTTCAAAGGGGAATCAGCAGAAGATTCAGCTTGCCGCCGCGTTGATTTGCAATCCGGACTTGCTTATACTTGACGAGCCGTTATCGGGGCTGGACCCCGTGAACACGGATTTGTTCAAAAGCATTATACGCGAGCAAATCAAGCGCGACAAGTATATTATCATGTCAAGCCACCAGATGCCCACGATAGAGGAATTCTGCGAGGATATAGTGATTATGAACAAGGGAGAGGTGGTTTTGCAGGGCAACCTCAACGAGATAAAAAAGGGCTACGGCAGAATCAATTTAAGCGTGAAAGCCGACGAGAACATACTGCCGCTTGCCAAGGAGTGCGGGCTTGAACCGATTAACCACACGCCCAATCAGATTGATTTCAAAGTCGGCGAGGAACGGCAGGCGGAGGCGCTTTTGAAGAAAATCGTGAACGCCTCGATAACGCTGGTCAAGTTCGAGCTGAGGGAACCGAGCCTGCACGAGATATTCGTCGAGAAGGCGGGGGGTGAAGCAAATGAAGACTAAGGGCTGGTCGAACGTATTAAGGTTTACCTATCTGCAAACGGTAAGGTCGAAATCCTTCATAATAAGCAATATCGTAATTTTTTCGCTGCTGCTGCTTATGATGGCGGGCGTGAATTTCCTGCCCAAGCTCATCGGTTCCGAAGCGGAGAAAGACACCATTCAGATTGACGACGGGCAAGGCAATATAATCGAAGCGGCGGCTTTCAAAATAGAAAAGGTGTATATTCTCGACAAGAGCGGGGTGAACCCCGACTTCTCGTTTTTGACGGCGTACAAAGTGGAATACGAGTTCATCGGCGAGGATAAGCTGGGTCAAACGATGAACACAGTCGCGGCGGGCGAAAAGCCCGAAACGCTTTTGGTTATCGAAAGGGACGAAACGGGGATGTTCACGCTGACAATGGACCGCCCCGACAACGCGGATTTGGTGAAAAACAGCGACTGCAACTCGCTTTTGAATTTTTTTTACCTGTCGGTTAAAAACGCGAATTATATTTCCCTCGGCGTAAGCGCGGGGGATTTGTATCTCGCGGACGCGCCCATTATTACGAAGGTAACGGTAAACGGCGAGGAACCCCCGAGCGAAATCGCCCGGTATATGGGAATGATGTCGACAATGGTTACCTCTCTGATTTTATTCATGCTGATAATCATGTACGGGCAGCTGACCGCGCAGTCAATCGCCACGGAAAAAACGTCCCGCGTTTTGGAACTGCTGCTTACCTCGATTAAGCCGCTGGCGGTCATAATCGGTAAGGTGCTTGCCATGATGCTGGTCGTGATTACGCAGGTAGCCGCGATATTCAGCGCGTCGGCGATTTTATTTATGATATTCGCCCCCGCGGGGACGTTGGGCGAGATTTTCGGAATGGTCGAAACCGACGATGTTGAAGTCGCCATGATTTCGCAGGGGCTGCGGAACACGTTCGCGGATTTCGGCGCTTCGCAGATTTTGCTGATTGTCCTTATATTCATACTGGGGTTTTTGTTCTATTCGCTCATCGCGGGGTTAATAGGGGCGAGTATCAGCAGGATAGAGGATTTGCAGACGGCCATGCAGCCCATGGCGATTATAAGCGTGCTGGGGTTCTATCTGTCGTACTTCACCCCCATGATGGGAATGAACGAGGACGGCGGAAACGCCTTTCTGACAAAGCTGTCTTACTACCTGCCCATATCGTCGCCGTTCGCCCTGCCCGGCGCGATTATGTCGGGGGAAATCGGCGCGGACGAGCTTACGGTCGCAATCGGGGTTTTGGCGGCGTCCGTCGCGCTTTTCGCGATGTTTGTGGCTAAGGTGTACGAAAGCATCATACTTTACACGGGCAACAGGCTGAAAATCAAAGACATGATAAAAATGGCGAAGAGATGACGACCATACAAACGCTTCGCGCCGGCGTCAGCCTTTTCGACATTCCCGCCTCAAGGGGCAATCGCCGCACAGCGGCTTCTTCCGGCAACGCTCTTTCGCGTTGATTACAATCATGGCGTGGAATTGGTTGTAAATCTTCGCGTCCCTCGGGAGGTTGTCCTCGAAGTACCGCTTTATGTCGGCGTAGCTTTTTCCCGCTTCAATCGGGTATCTTTCACAAAGCCTGCGGGTGTACGCGTCCACCACGAAAGCCGGGAAACCGAAAGCGTACAGCAGGAGCGAGTCGGCGGTTTCCTGCCCGACGCCCTTCACGGAAAGCAGCTCGGCGCGGAGCTTGTCCTGCGGTTGTTTCCGCACGGCGGACACGTCGTAATCATACCCCGCGAACCACGCCGTCACCGATTTCAGGTATTCCGCCTTTTGATTGAAAAATCCGGCGGGGCGGATTATCTCGGCGAGTTTCGCCGTGTCGGCGTCCGCCGCGAATTTCGGCGTAAGCCGCTCCCCGAAATTGGCAATCGCCTTTTCCACGTTGCTCCACGCGGTGTTCTGGGTCAGCACCGCGCCGACCATAACCTCGTAGGGCGTTTTTGCCGGCCACCAGTTTAAGTCGCCGTACCCGGCGTAAAGGGCTTGGTAAATCGCGATTAGGTTGTCGGTCATTGCGCGTGCCGCCTTTCAACGCGGGTAATCTCGGGCTTTCGGCGCGCACCCGCAGTAATCCTGCCTGTACAGACCGTACTTTTTCGACAGCTCCGAAGAACGCTTATACCCGTCTTTTTTCTTAAAATCGGCATAAAACGTCTTTATCCCGTGTTCCTTCGATAAAGCCGCCGAAATTTCGTTGATTTCGGCGGCGTTTTTGCGCGGGCTGACGGACAGCGTGGTGACGAAGTATTCATAACCCCGCGAACGCGCCGTTTTCGCCGTTTCCCCCAATCGAAGCCCGTAACACTTGACGCAGCGTTCGCTCCCTTCCGGGAACCCCTCGAAACCGCTTATCGCCGTTTTGAAGCGTTCGGGTTCGTATTCCCCCTCGATTAAGCCGACTTCGCCGCGATAGGCGTCGGACAGGAAACGCCGCTGTTCCGACAGACGCCTTAGGTATTCTTCCTTCGGAAAAATATTCGGGTTATAATAAAACAGCGTCACGTCGTAAACCGCCGTAAGGCGTTCCAACACGGAGGAACTGCACGGGGCGCAGCAGCTGTGGAGCAAAAGCGGCGGTTTATCCATTCTTTTTCTTCTTCAAGGAGAAGCCTTGGCGCGTTTCCTCGATAATATACCCTTTGGCTCCGATTTCCTCGCGGATTTTATCGGCGAGCGCGTAGTCCTTCGCCTTTTTCGCCGCCGAACGCTTTTCCGCCAGAGCGGTTACTTCTTCGGGGATTTTTTCCTCCTCGGCGTAAACCAGCCCCAGAACGCCGTTGATTTCATCGAAAAGCCCGCGATACCGCGCTACGTCCGAGGGCGAAACGTCGCCCGCGCTTAACGCCGCGTTAATGTCGCGAACAAGCTCGAACAAAGCCGCCATTCCGTCGGCGGTGTTGAAGTCGTCGTCCATGGCGGTTATAAACTGCCCGCGCCGGAGGGAAACGGTTTCCCGCGCGCTTTCGGAAGGGGCGGCGCCCGCGTTTTCGCCCGCGGCGCTTTTTTCAAAAGAATCCATCAGCTTCACGCAGTTGCGCAGTCGCCGCGTCGATTGAACCGCGCTTTCAAGCACCTCGTCGGTGTAATTCATACGGCTGCGGTAATGCGCGGACAGCAGCATGAACCGAATGGCTTCATAGCCGTATTTTTCCGCCGCTTCGCGCACCAAGAAGAAGTTGTTCTTGGATTTGGCCATTTTGACGTTGCCGATGTTGAGCATACCGTTGTGCGCCCAGTATTTCGCCAGCGCGCAGCCCGTCGCGGCTTCGCTCTGGGCGATTTCGTTCTCGTGATGCGGAAAAATCAAGTCCGCGCCGCCGCCGTGAATGTCAATCGTATCCCCTATGTAATGGCGCGACATCGCGGAACATTCTATATGCCAGCCGGGTCTGCCGTTCCCGAAAGGAGCTTCCCAATAAGGTTCGTCGTTTTTTGCCGCTTTCCACAGCGCGAAATCAAGCGGGGAACGCTTATTCTCGGATTCCGCGTCAAGGCGGTTGCTTGCCCCCTCGCGCAGTTCTTCCGGGGTATTGCGCGAGAGCTTGCCGTACCCCGGGAATTTCTCCGCCGTGAAATACACGTCGCCGCCGGAACGATAAGCGAAACCCTTCTCGAGCAAAACGTTTATTATGTCGATAATCAGCGGGATATTTTCGGTGACTTTGGGGTGAATGTCGGCGTCAAGGACGTTCAGCGCACGCGCGTCCGTAAAGTATTCGCGTATCATGCTTTCGGAATATTCCGAGGGCGTTATCCCCTTTTCGTTCGCCAGTTTGATAATTCTGTCGTCCACGTCGGTGAAATTTTGCACGTAAAGCACGTCGTACCCGCGAAACTTCAAATACCGCCTGATTACGTCAAAAACGCAGATTTGCCGCGCGTTCCCCAGATGTATGAGGTTGTACACCGTCGGGCCGCAGGCGTAAACGGTGGCTTTCCCGCTGTTCAGGGGTATGAACTCCTCTTTTTTTCGGGTGAGGGTGTTGTAAATCAGCATTGGCAACCTCCGAAGATTTTTTGGACGGGCTTTCACGGGGCGGGCGCGTCGTCCCCTATCAGGCTCCGTAACCGGTCGACTTGCTCTTTCAGGCAGTCGAGCTGCTGCAATACCGGGTCGGGGAAATGGATTTGGTCAAGGGCGTCGGAAAGGTCGTTTATTTTCACCCCGTCGCGCTTGACGACCCTCGCGGGGACGCCCACCGCCGTGCAATTCGGCGGCACTTCGCAAAGGACGACGGCGTTGGCGGCGATTTTGGAATTGTCGCCGACTTTGAGGGGACCCAAAATCCTCGCCCCCGCCCCCACCATGACGTTGTTGCCCAGCGTGGGGTGGCGTTTGCCCGTATCCTTGCCGGTTCCGCCGAGCGTGACGTTTTGATAAATCGTGCAGTTATCGCCTATTTCCGACGTTTCCCCGATTACTACGCCGCTTCCGTGGTCGATGAACAGCCCCTTGCCTATTTTCGCGCCGGGGTGAATTTCAATCCCCGTTCGGCGCAGCGCCCTTTGGGAAATCCAGCGCGCTATGAAGAACCGTTTCCTCTCGTACCACCGGTGCGCCCTGCGATAGGCGCGAACGGCTTTAAAGCCGGGATACAAAAAAAATACCTCCAAACGGCTTTTAACGGCGGGGTCGCGCTCCATTACCGCGTCTATGTCTTCTTTCATGCGATTAAACAAAGGCACACCCCCAAAACTTCCGAAAAGGGGTTTTCGGAGTTCTCTTTATTTCACGTAATAGTAGCAAATGACGGCGAGGGCGAGCGAAATGATACATATTATCCAGTTTCGTATAATCAGCTTTTGGACGTTGTCGGTCTTCTTTTTATCGGGCTCTTTTTTCATTTAACCGTTTCCTTTCAGCCTGTACGCGATAATCCTGCTGATGCAGTTGCCTTCGACACCGACGGCGACAAAGCGAACGTCCTTGTAATCCGCGTGGGGGGCGCTTTTCCCGTCGCCGCTCTCCTCGGGGATAAAGCCGAGCAAATCCGTCACGAAGCCCGCGATTGTTTCATACTCGTGATCTTCGGGCAATTCGTACCCGAACAATTTGAGGACGTCCTCGGGGTCGGTTTCGCCGTTTACATCGTACTTTTCGTCGCCGATTTTCTTGATTTCGGCGCTTTCCTCGTCGTATTCGTCCTGAATACTGCCCATGACCGCCTCCACCAAGTCCTCCATGGTGACTATTCCCGCCGTTCCGCCGTATTCGTCCACCACGACGCCCATACCCGACTTTTCCCCCGTCAGTATCTTGAACGTGTCCGTGCAGGAGCAGGACTCGGGGATAAACACGGTTTCTCTCAGGAAATCGTCGATTGAAAAGCCGGAGAGGTCGGGTTTCCCGATTAGGCTGAGCAAATCCTTTACGATTATTATGCCGATAATGTCGTCTACGCTTTCGCGGTAGACGGGCAGCCGCGAAAACCCTTCGTCCAAAGCGAGGTAAATAATGTCGTCCAGCCCGTCGCCGCTTTCTATCCCCACGACGTTTACCCTGTGCGTCATCACGTCCGAAACCGCCAGGTCGTCAAACTCGAACGCCTTGCTGATAATCTCCGCCGACGTGTCCTCGATTACCCCGCTTTCGCTGCCGGCGTCCACCATCGAAAGTATGACGTCCTCGGTGACGTCGCCGGAATCCCCCAGTGTTTTGCGCAGGAACGCGCCCGTCAGTTTGTGCAGACCGATAACCGGCGATAAAAAGAAGCGTGCCGCCCTGCTTTGCTTTCGTCGTTCGTCCGATTCCATAGTTCTCCGTCCTCAGAAATCAATTCCGAAAAAAATTTTGGCGTTTTCGTTGCAGGTTCTCACGACTTTTTCGGTTGATATTCCTTTTATTTCAGCGATTTTCGCCGCCGTGTGCCACGCCATCGAGCTGTCGCAAAGTTTCCCCCTGTGGGGTTCGGGAGCCATGTAAGGACAGTCGGTTTCAAGCATGAGGTTCTCAAGGGGGGCGGCGGCGCAGGCTTCGACCGCCCTTCGCGCGTTTTTGAAAGTCAAAGCCCCCGTAAAGCTGACCAAGATTTTCATTCCCGCGAGTTCCCTAACGGTTTCCGCGCCGCTCGAACAGCAGTGGACGACCCCTTTCGGCGCGTATTCCCGCAGAATTTCCATGGTGTCCGCCTCCGCCTCGCGCGAGTGGACTATTACCGGCAGACGCAACTTCCGCGCAAGCTCAAGCTGCTTTCGGAACACCTTCATCTGTCTTTCGCGGCTGTAACCCTCATAGTGGTAATCCAGCCCTATTTCGCCGATTGCCCGGACTTTCTCGTGTTTCGCCGTTTCCTCAAGCTCGACGTGATAGTCGGCGGGAAGCCCCTTGACGTCGCCCGGGTGTATTCCGACCGCGGCGTAGACGCCGGGGTAGCTTTGCGCGATTTTAAGCGCTTTGCGGTTGCGGGCGGGCGAACAGCCGATTGCCATGAAGCCCGCCACGTTATCGGAGAGAAGCCGCTTTATCAGGGCGTCGGCGTCTTTCCCGTAGGCGCGGTCGTCGTAATGGGTGTGGGTATCGAACAGTCTTAATTTTTCCATATCGTTTCCATTATAACATAAATTATTGACAATTTCAAGTAATCGGTGTATAATTTCAAGTAATCTCCGTATTCAAAAGAAAGGAACGGCAGCGGCTATGGTTGACAAACGGGAATGGGGATTCGCCGACGGGTATAAATGCTTTTTAATTACCCTGAAAAACAAAAACGGCATGACGGCTTCGCTCACGAATTACGGAGCGGCGGTCGTGCGTCTTGACGTCCCGGACAGGGAGGGTGTTTTTTCGGACGTGGTTTTGGGTTACGACGACTTGGACGGTTACATCAACGGCGGTTCCTGCCAGGGGGCGGTGACGGGGCGTTTCGCCAACAGGATAGGCGGCGGGGAGTTCACGCTGAACGGCAAGACCTATACGCTGTGCCGAAACGACGGTTCCAACTGCCTGCACGGGGGGAGCGTCAACTTCGGGAAGCGGGTATGGGACGTTCGCGGGGTTTGCGACGGCGAAAGCCCGAGCGCGCTTTTCCGGTATGTCAGCCCGGACGGGGAGGAGAATTTCCCCGCGAGGGTCGAGAACACCGCGCGTTACACGGTGACCGCGCACGGCTCCCTGAAAATCGAATACTGCGCCGTGTCGGACGGCGACACGATTTTGAGCCTTACAAACCATACCTACTTCAACCTCGGCGGGTTCAATTCCGGAAGCGTCCTCGATACCGAGCTGCAGCTGTTCGCGGAAAGCTACACGCCGTTTAATGCCGAGCTGATTCCCACCGGGGAAAAAGCCCTCGTGAAGGGCACCGCCTTTGACTTTACTTCCCCGAAGCCCATAGGCGAGGACGTTAAATCGGGGAAAATCAGCGGTTATGACAACAATTTTATCTTGGGGGAACCCGGCGTCACGCGCAAAGCCGCCGTCGCCCGCCATAAGGGAAGCGGCAGAATGATGACGGTCTATACCGATATGCCCGCCATTCAGCTTTATACGGCGGGGAACCTTTCCGAAGAGGGCAAGGGCGGCGCCGAGTACGGCAATTTCGCGGGGTTTTGCCTTGAAACGCAGTTCACGCCGAACACGCCCAATCTGCCCGATTTCCCGTCCTGCACGCTGCGAAAAGGCGAGGAATACAGATTTATGACCGAGTACGCCTTTTCCGCCTTGACATATAATTCTTGAAATGGTATACTGTGAGCGACCAGTTTCCGAGGAGGTCTAAATGAAAAAAAAACGCGCGCTTGCCGTGTTCTTATCGCTTGTGATGTTGCTGAGTATCATTTTGGGCGGCTTTACGATGAAGGAAGCCTTCTTCGCCGCGACGCCGCCGGGGAGTGCGGAACGAGCGCTTTAAGCCGTTGCGGTTCCCGTCAGCCGGGCGGCTGCGCGTTTTCCGGCGGCTTCGGTTCGTTCGGCTTGTTCCCCGTTTCGGGGGCGGGCGGCGACGGAAGAATCGATGAATCTTGCAGAAGGCCGGCAAGAAGATTATCTATTTCGTTTTGAGACAAAACCCTCATAATCTTCGTTTATCCCCCTTGTCTTTTAATCGCTATTATGATAACATAAAATTTGCGGAAATACAAGGGGTAAAATAATTTTTAACGGTAAAAAGGAGAAAAATTATGGTAACGGTAAAAAAGCCTACCCCCGAGGAAATCGCGGAAATGGAATCGCTGCCCACGTGGGGCTGCGAGGCGTCCGAGTTCAAATGGGCGTACACCGATAAGGAAACCTGCCTGATTATCAAGGGCAAGGTCGTCGTTACCTATGACGGCGGCAAGGTTCAGTTCGGCGAGGGCGACCTTGTTACGTTCGAGAAGGGGCTTAAATGCGTGTGGAACGTAATCGAGGACGTCGAAAAATATTATAAGTTCGGTTGACGCGAGAGACGGAGGTCCGCCCATGACGAGGGAAATAAAAATCTGCAAAGACGAAATCAGCGCCCTTCTTGAAAAGGACGCGCCCGATACCGACTGGGAAACGGTGAGCAGGGAGCTGGTGACGAAAATCGGCTTTTATCAGCACGAACGGATTGTTCATCTGATAGTTTCCATGACCGTCGCCGTTCTTACGGTTATGACGGTGTGCGTGACGTTCGTCGCCGAAACCGTTCCCTTGTCGCTGGCGTTGTTAATCGGGCTGTTTATCATTCTTGTCGCGCCGTATATGGTGTATTATTTTATGCTGGAAAACGCGGTGCAGGACATTTATAAGTATTACGACAGGGTGAGAGAAAAAATCAAAAAATAAAAAAAAAAAAAACGACAACCGTTTTTGGAGGTTGCCGGATGTTCAAAAAAATACTTGTCGCCAATCGCGGCGAAATCGCCGTCCGCGTAATTCGCGCCTGCCGCGAGCTCGGCGTTAAGACCGCGGCGGTTTATTCCGAAGCGGACAAATCGGCGTTGCACGCCCATATCGCCGACGAAGCCGTTTGCGTGGGGCCGCCCGCTTCAAAAAACAGCTATCTTAACACGCAGGCGCTCATTTCCGCTTGCGAAATCACGGGCGCGGAGGCCGTTCACCCCGGTTACGGTTTTTTGTCCGAAAGCCCCGCTTTTGTGCGGCTGTGCCAAAAATGCCGAATTAAATGGATAGGACCTTCCCCCGAGGCGATGGAGGCGATGGGCGATAAGGCGAACGCGAAAAAAACCGTTATGGAGGCGGGGGTTCCCGTTATTCCGGGTTCGGACGGCGTTGTAAAAGAGCTTGCCGAAGCGAAAAAAATCGCGCGGGAGATAGGCTATCCCGTTATGGTGAAGGCGGCGGCGGGCGGCGGCGGGCGCGGAATCCGCGCGGTTTCGTCCGAAAGCGGGCTTGAGAAAGCGATTGCCGAAGCAGGGCAGGACGCCGCGGCGTTTTTCGGGAACGGCGACGTTTACATCGAGAAGCTCATAACAAATCCCAAACACGTCGAAATACAGCTGCTCGCCGACGAACACGGAAACGTCGTTCATTTGGGTGAGCGCGACTGTTCCTGTCAGCGCCGCAACCAAAAACTTCTCGAAGAAAGCCCGTGTTTCGTCGTGAGCCCGCAGCTTCGGGAAAAAATGGGGTTGGCGGCGGTTAAGGCGGCGAAAGCCTGCGGCTATCAAAACGCGGGGACGATTGAGTTTTTGCTTGATGAAAACGGCGATTTTTACTTTATGGAGATGAACGCGCGAATCCAAGTGGAGCATCCCGTTACCGAAAGCATTACCGGAATTGATTTGGTAAAATCGCAAATAAAAATCGCGGCGGGGGAGAAGCTGCCGTTTACGCAGGAAGATATAGGCTTTTCGGGACACGTTATCGAGTGCCGCGTAAACGCCGAAAATCCCGCGGCTGACTTTCGCCCCGCGCCGGGGCGGATAGAATCGCTTCATTTGCCCGGCGGGTTCGGCGTGAGGATAGATTCGGCGGTGTATCAGGGGTATATAATCCCGCCGTTTTACGACAGCATGATTGCCAAGGTGATTGTACGCGGCGACGACAGGACGGAGGCAATCCGCAAGATGCGCGTGGCGTTGTCGGAATTCCTGATTGAGGGGGTCGTGACGAACATTGATTTTCAGCTCGGTATTCTCAGGGACGGGGAATTTATCGGGGGGAAGTACGACATAGGTTTTTTGGAGAGGAAAAAATAGCGGTTACATTCGCTCGGACTGTGTCCGTTCGGAGCGTGTCTGCTCGCGCCGCTCGGTTCGTTCGCGTTCCCTGCGTTGACGGCGGTTCTCGGGCTGTGTCCGCTCAGACCGTGTCTGTTCAGACCGTGTCTGTTCAGACCGTGTCTGTTCGGGGCGTTGTGTTTTTCCGCGCTTGATAAAATCGGGGCTTTCAAGCATATCGTCGACTACAAAGACGGTATCTTCCCCTTCCGCTTCTTTTTCGGGCTTGTCAAGCGACAGGAACTTCATAAGCAGGCGGATGGCCGTGAGCTTATGATTGACTTTTACCTCGCAGCCGAACGCTATTTCCAGCAGCTCGTCGAGTACGCGCATGGCGATTTCTTCTTTGTTGACGTTCAAATTCATGGTGTTTTTCCTTTCTTTTTCGCGTTTTTTTCGCGTTTTTATTTTATTCTAAATCGTTTTTTCGCCGCGTGGTGCCAACTTTCGTTGCATAGGCAACCTTCGGAAACTCTTTTTCGACGAAAAGCGGCGAAAAAGAGTTTCCGAAGGTTGCCTGGCGACATTTCGTAAAATACGGGAGGTTAATTTTTGAAGAACTTTTACCGCGACGGGGGGCTTGTCATATCCATAGGCGCGTTGTTGACCGTTACGCTTGTTTTGGCGGGAACGGCGTATTCCCTTGACTCGCAGGTCTTTTGGGTTTTCGCGCCCTTTATCGTTCTGACGGCGGGGTTTACGGTGGGGAAGCTTATTTCCGCCACGAGAAAGACGTTTCAGTATTTTGCCGTCGTGAACGACGAAATCGACATGGCCAACAACGTTTCGCTGTACAATTTCCCGCTTTCAATCGCGATTGTCGATAAGAACAGGCGGTTCATCTGGTTTAACAAGGGGTTTATGAAGGAATTCGGCGACGCCGCCGTTTTCGGGAATTCGCTTGACGCCGTTACAGCGGTGAGCATGGAAACGCTTTTCGGGAGCGACGGCGCGAAAATCAGGTACGCCGACAAGTATTACAGGGCTACCGCGACGGCTCCCAAAGAAAAGGGAACCGGCGAGATTATCATCGTTTATTTCGAGGACATAACCAGGGAAGTCGTTTTGGATTTGGAAAAGAAGCAGTCGCAGCCCGTCGTGGCGATAATTATGATAGACAGCTACGAGGAGGTGCTGGAAAGCGATTCCGAGAGCGCGGGCACGGCGATTACCGTGCAGATTGACAGGCTTTTAGACGAATATATCCGCTCCACCACGGGGGTTATCCGAAAAACGGGGCGGGACAGGTTTATCGCGGTCGTCGAGGAAAGGCACATTCAGCAGTTGATTGAGGGGAAGGTGAAGCTGCTCGACAGGGCGCGGGAAATAGCCGTTACCGACAGAATCAGCGTCACGCTGTCAATCGGTATAGGCAGGACGGGAAAGGATTTGGCGGAGAGCGCGGTTTTCGCGCGGCAGGCGCTTGAAATGGCTTTGGGCAGGGGGGGCGACCAAGCGGCGGTTAAAACGAAGTCGGGTTTTGAGTTTTACGGCGGCGTTTCCAAGGGAATAGAACGCCACACGAAGGTTCGCGCTCGTATAATAGCCAATTCCCTCATTGATTTGGCGGAAAAGTCGGATATTGTTTACATAATGGGGCATAGGTTCGGGGATTTGGACAGCATAGGCTCTTCGGTGGGGATAGCCTGCGGGTTGAGGAATTTGGGCAAACCCGCCTATATAGTCATAGACAAGCCCGCTTCACTGGGGGGGCGGCTTATCGAAAGGGTGAGCGAGAACGAGGACGAAAAGGCGCCGATGTTCATTACCCCGCAGAAGGCAAACGACGCGTGGACGGACAATTCGCTGCTTATAATCGTCGATACGCATAACAAGAAATTGCTGGAAGACATCGGGCTTTACGGCGGCGCGAAGAAGGTCGTCGTAATCGACCATCACCGTAAGATGGTGGATTTTATCGAGAACGCCATGATTTTCCACCATGAGGTGAACGCGTCTTCCGCCTCGGAAATGGTTACGGAGTTGCTGCAATATTTCGGCGGCGCGGGCAGGATTACCGCTTTGCAGGCGGAGGCGCTTTTGGCGGGGATTATGCTCGACACCAAGAATTTCACGATTAAGACGGGCGTGCGCACGTTTGAGGCCGCCGCGTTCCTTCGGAAATTGGGCGCGGATACCGTGAACGTGAAGTCGCTGTTTACCAACACGATTGAGAAGTATAAGCAGAAGGTGGCGCTCGTGGGGGGGGCGGTGATTTATAAGAAATGCGCCATCGCTTCCACCGAAGCGGTCAGCGACGATATGAGGATTCTCGCTCCGCAGGCCGCCGACGAGCTTCTCGCGATTACGGGCGTGGACGCCTCGTTTTTGATTTATAAGACCCCGAACGGCGAAATAAGCCTGAGCGCGCGTTCCTTCGGAAATTGGGCGCGGATACCGTGAACGTGAAGTCGCTGTT